>JBDHHL010000016.1:0-20784 GCA_039589375.1 Gemmatimonadota bacterium
GGGCCTGCGCCAGTTCGCGCTGGAACTCCAAGGCCTCACGGTAGTCGGTGAGGCCGGCGAGCTGGACGAGGCGGCAGAGCCGATCGGACATCAGCGTGCCTGCACGGGGTGCCGTTGAAGCCGCCCCGGGTCCCTCAGATGTGAATCGCCCGCCCCAGAGTCGCGAGCGCCGCTTCCATCACCGCCTCGGACAGCGTTGGGTGGGCGTGCACCGTGCCGGCTAGCTCCTCGACTGTGGTCTCGAGGACGCGTCCCAGCGTCGCTTCGGCGATGAACTCGGTGACGTTATGCCCGACCATGTGAACGCCCAGCACTTCACCATACTTCGCATCGGCGACGATCTTCACCATGCCGTCGGGCGCGCCTGCCGTGAGTGCGCGGCCGTTGGCGCTGAACGGGAACTTCCCGACCGTTACGTCGAGTCCGTCCTCTCGGGCCTTCTTCTCCGTTCGGCCGATGCTGGCGACCTCTGGATGGCAGTAGGTGCATGACGGGATGTCATCAGGGTTCAGCGGGTGGGTCGCGACGCCGCCGATCCGCTCGGCAGCGATCATCCCTTCGTGCGAAGCCTTGTGCGCCAGCATGGGCGCGCCGGCTACGTCTCCTATTGCGTAGACACCCTCCGCGGTCGTCTGACAGTACTCGTCGATCTGGATCCAGCCCTTGTCGTCGAGTTTCACACCGGCTTCGTCGAGGCCGAGCTCCTCGGTGTTGGGAACGCGGCCCACGGCCATAAGCAGTACGTCACAGTCGAGCTTCTCATCTCCTTTGGCGGCCTCGACCGTGACTTTGAGCTTCGCCTCCTGCTTCTCCAGTGCCTTGACCTTGGTACCCGTCTTGACCTTGATGCGCCGCTTCTTGAAGGAGCGGCCCACGACGCCGGCGACCTCCTTGTCCTCGAGGGGCAGGAGTTGCGGGAGCGCCTCGACGATGGTCACGTTCACGCCAAACGCGTTAAACACGTCAGCGAACTCCATTCCAGTCGAGCCGGCGCCGACGATGATGAGGCGCTCGGGCAGCTTCTTGAGTTCGAGCGCCTCGCGGCTCGATATCACTCGCTCACCGTCAAACTCGAAACCCGGGAAGGTCATCGGCCGTGAGCCCGTGGCGAGGATGATGTTCTTGGCTGAGATCGACGACGTGCTCCCGTCCTGGAGCTCGACTTCGACCTTCCTCCCTGCGGCGAGCCGAGCTCGCCCGAAGATGGAGGCGACGCCGTTCTTGTCGAACAGATACTTGATGCCCTTGGTCAGGCGATCGCTGACCTGGCGGCTCCGATCGACGGCGGCAGCGATGTCGAGCTCGACGTCCCCGACGTTGACTCCGAAGTCGGCCGCGTGTTCTCTGACGTGGCTTGCAAGGTGGGCGCTCTCCAACAGAGCCTTCGCCGGAATGCAACCCCAGTTCAGGCAAACGCCGCCCAGGCCGCCCTCGCGCGTCTGTGCCTCGACACAGGCTACGCTCAGGCCAAGCTGCGCCGCGCGGATCGCTGCAACGTATCCGCCCGGGCCTGCACCGATCACCACGAGGTCGTAAGAATCCTTTTTGTCTTCCATCTTCGTAGCCAAGCCTTCACCTCTGGTTTAGAGAACCAGGCGCAACGGGTTTTCGAGCATGCTTCTGAACGTGGCCAGAAACGCGGCTCCCATGGCGCCATCGACGGCCCGATGGTCGCACGACAGCGTGACGCGCATTCGAGAGCGGACCTCGATCGATCCGTCCACCACTACCGGCTTCTCTTGTGTCGCGCCCACCGCCAGGATCGTGGCTGCCGGAGGATTGATCACGGCGGTGAACTCGTCGATTCCATACATCCCGAGGTTAGAGATCGTGAAAGTCGCGCCCTGATACTCCTCGGGGGCCAACTTCTTCTCGCGCCCCCGAGCGATCAGGTCACTCATCTCCTCGGAGATCTGCATCAGGCCCTTCGCCCCGACATCGCGGAGCACTGGGGTGATCAGGCCGTCGGGAATCGCTACGGCCAGCCCGACATCGATGCGAGCGAACCGGCGAATGTGGTCGCCGGCGAATGACACGTTGACTTCGGGGTGTTCGAGCAACGTCTGGGCCGCTGCCTTCACCAAGATTTCATTGACGCCGATCTTCGTACCGCGCTCCGCCAGCGACAGGTTGAGCTCGGCCCGCAGTTCCAAAGCTCGCCCCATGTCTATCTCCGTCGTCAGATAGAAGTGAGGGATCGGCCCCAGGCTGTGTGCCAAGTTGCGGGCGATGGCTTTGCGAATCTGCGAGAGCTCGACTCGTTCGTGTGGCACCTCGATGCCTGGTTCCGGCGGCACCGGCGTGCCGAGGACCCCCGCTGCCGCAGCCTCGACGTCGCGCTTGACGATTCGGCCGCCGGGTCCAGTGCCGCGGATCTGATGGAGCGCGATCCCGCGATCGCTGGCAATGCGGCGCGCTAGTGGCGAGGCCTTGATCGTGCCCCCATCCTGCGGTGGGGTGGGGGCGGAGGCAGGTTCGGCAGGCGCGGGAGAAACGATCTCCGGGTGCGCTGGTTCCGCGGGCGCCGCAGGCTGCTCGAGCGCTGGCGCAGCAGCCGCCGCAGCTCCGGCGGCCGCGTCGGCGAGGATCTCGGAGATATCCTCATCCTCCGGGGCGATCACTCCCAGTATTGTGCCGGTGGGCACCGTGGCGTTCTCCGGTACGAGGACCTTTCTCAATATCCCCGAGCCTACCGCCTCGACCTCCATGTTGGCCTTGTCGGTCTCGACTTCGACGACGACATCGCCGGACTCGACTGGGTCACCTTCCTTCTTGACCCACTGAAGGACGCGACCTTCCTCCATCGTCGGAGACAACTTCGACATCACGATGCGAGTGGCCATGTGCTACTCCCTGTAACACGCCCGGAGGGCTGCGGTCACGACGAAATCCGTCTGGGGAAACGCCAGTTGCTCCAGATCGCCGGCGTAGGGGTGAGGCGCGTCTGCGCCGGTCACGCGGACTACAGGCGCGTCGAGGTCATCGAACGCTTCGCGCTGTATGTCATCAACGATCTGGGCTCCTATTCCGCACACGGGCCAGCCCTCCTCCACAATCACGCAGCGGTTCGTCTTGCGCACCGATTCGAGAATTGAGTCGATGTCCATCGGGCGAAGCGTTCGCGGGTCGATGACCTCGGCGGAGATGTCGTGCTCCCTCTCGAGGACATCACCCGCTCGCAGTGCGTTGTGTAACGGCCGCGAGTGGGCGACGATGGTCACGTCCGTGCCTGGCCGCTTGACCTCGGAAACGCCGAGCGGGATCAGAAAGTCCTCGTCCTCGGGCACGTCGTCTTTCGCCCCGTACAGCAGTTCGCCCTCGAGAAACACGACGGGATCATCATCGCGGATAGCAGACTTCAGTAACCCCTTCGCGTCGCGCGCCGTCGCCGGCGCGACGACCTTGAGGCCCGGCACGTGGGCAAACCAGGCGTCGAGCGCCTGGGAGTGTGTGGCTGCCACCTGGTTGGCGGCGCCGCTCGGGCCGCGAAAGGTGACCGGGATCTTGAACTGCCCGCCCGACATGTAGCGCATCTTGGCGGCCGCATTCACGATGCCGTCAATGGCCAGCAGCGCGAAGCTCCACGTCATGTACTCGATGATCGGACGCAGGCCAACCATCGCCGCTCCGACACCCAGGCCGGTGAATCCAAGTTCGGCGATCGGCATATCGCGAACCCGCCACTCGCCGAATTCCTCCAGCAGACCTTTACTGACTTTGTACGCTCCCTGATAGGCTCCGACTTCCTCTCCCATCAGAAAGATGTCGGCGTCGCGCCGCATCTCTTCCCGAAGCGCCTGATTGAGGGCCTCGCGGTAGGTGATTACCGCCACGGGTCCCTCCGCTTCTTGTCGGGGAACTCCCCGGCGTAGATGTCGGTGTATAGCTGGTCCGGTCCCGGGACCGGACTTTGTTTGGCGAACTCGATCGACTCCTGCACAATAGCCTTTGCTTCCTGCTCGATCTCGTCCAGGTCACGGTCGGTGACCATCGAGTGTCTCCTAAGCACTTCGATGTAGCCCTTGATGGGATCGTCGTTCGCTTTGAACTCGTGGACCTCCTCTTTCGTGCGGTAATGGCCATAGTTCGGGTCGGACATCGAGTGGCCCACGAATCGATAAGTCCTCGCCTCGATCAGGCTGGGCAGCTTGTGCGTCCGTGCACGTTCAATAGCTGCTTCCACCGTTCGGCGTACTTCCAAAACGTCCATGCCGTCGATCGTCCAGCCTTGCAGGCCCGCGTAGGCGCAGGCGCGGTCGGCCAGGTTCTCGATCGCCGCCGCGCGGTGGACTGCCGTCCCCATGCCGTACTGGTTGTTCTCGATAATGAAGACGACCGGCAATTGGAAAAGAGCGGCCATGTTCAACGACTCGTTGAAAGCGCCGATGTTGGCTACGGAGTCGCCGAGGAAACACAGGCACACCGAATCGCTGTCGCGGTAACGGATCGCATATCCGACGCCTATGGCCAAGGGAAGGTGGCCTCCGACGATCGCGTGCCCACCCAGGAAGTTGACGGAGGCATCGAAGAGGTGCATCGAACCGCCCTTGCCTTTCGAGCAACCGTCGACGCGGCCGAATAGCTCGGCCATGATCGCCCGCGGATCCAGCCCGCGTACCAGGGCGTGAACGTGTTCCCTGTAGGCCGTGATCACATAGTCGTCCTCGCGCAGCGGCGTGATGGCTCCGACGGCGACGGCTTCCTGGCCGATATAGAGGTGGCAGAAGCCACCGATCTCGCCGAGTTGATACATCTCGGCCGCCTTCTGCTCGTACCGTCGACCCAGGATCATCCAGCGGAGCATCCCGATCAGGGCACTTCGGTCGAGGCCAGAGAGATCCTGCGATTCAGTCATACTTGTTGCCACCGACTCGAATCCTCCGTCATGTAGACTGCGCAAAACGCGGGCGTCCGCTCGCGCCGCTGCTGCCAGTATCGTATGCGCTGAGTGGATACGTGGCAGTCAGCTCTGTCTCTGTGCGACGTCGGGCGTGCGTCGTCGCCGTTCAGAGTGAGCGCCGCCGACGATCGCGTCCACCTGTTCGCGGGCATGGTAAGAGCTCCGGACCAGCGGGCCCGCCGCCACGTGTTTGAAGCCGATCTCGTCTTCGCCGATGCATTTCAGTTCGGCGAACTCGTCGGGAGTGTAGTAGCGATCGATGGGTAGATGTCGGGGCGACGGCCGCAGGTACTGTCCCAGTGTCAGGATCTCGATCCCGACGTCCGCGAGATCGTGCATTGTCTGAATCAGCTCGTCGCGCGTTTCTCCCATCCCGCAAATCACTCCCGACTTCGTCAGCCCGGTCGGCTCTAGCGCCTTTGCGTGCTCAAGCACGCGCAGAGCCCGCTCGTAGCGGCCTCCGGGGCGGACGAAGCGGTACAACCGGTCGACCGTCTCCAGGTTGTGGCTGAAAATCTCCGGGCGCGCCTCCACGACTTCCGCCACCGCAGCAAGGTCGCCCTTGAAGTCCGGTATGAGCACCTCCACCGAACAGTCGGGGACCAGCTCGCGGATTCGAAGAACCGTTGCAGCAAAGACACCGGCCCCGCCGTCGGAAAGGTCGTCGCGATTGACCGATGTGATCACCGCGTGCCTGAGCGCCATTGCCCTCACAGCCTCGGCCACGCGCAGCGGCTCTTCCCGATCGAGTGGATCCGGCATACCGGTGGTGACGGCACAGTAGGAACAGGAGCGCGTGCAGATGTCACCGAGAATCATGAACGTGGCAGTTCCCTGACCCCAGCACTCTCCCATGTTCGGGCAATGCGCCTCCTCGCACACCGTGTGCAAAGTCTTGGCCCGCATCAGGCGTTTGAGGTTCACGTACTCGCCCATTCCGGGAGCGCGCGCTTTGAGCCACCGCGGCTTGCGACCTTCCGGGCCGGCGTTCTCGGGCGTCCGCTCTTCGAGTAGTGGCTGAATCTCCTCGCGTTGCCGCCGCAACGCGGCGTACTCGAGAGGGAGCTCGTCAGGCTGAATGACCTTCAGCTCGCGCATACCTTCCTTGTCGAGACTGTTACTAGTGTCTTGCAAAGAGCGCGCACCGCCATACAGGATGCGTCCAGAATCTCCAAAGCTAACACTACCCGAGTCGCTGTCCAATGCAGAACCACCCTTGCATTCTCCGTGTTCTGGCATACATGTAGGGCGTTGGTCGACATATGGCTGTTGGTGACCACCTTGATTCGTGGAGGTCTACATGTCCGTCGAGATTGGCCAGCTTGCGCCGCCTTTCGAACTGACCGCGTCGACGGGCGAGACGGTTACGCTGGCGGAATACACCGGCAAGGGCCCGACTGTTCTACTCTTCGTCCCGCTGGCTTTTACGCCTGTCTGCACGAACGAGCTGAGGACCATGCGGGACGACTATGAGCGCTATCAGGATTTCGGTGCGCGTGTGCTGGCTGCGAGCGTCGACAGCCAATTCACGCTCAAGGTTTGGGCGGACCAGTTGAAACTGCCCTTCCCGCTGCTTAGCGACTTCAACAAAGAAGCGGCGAGGGCGTATGGTGCGCTGTACGAGGACTTGATGGGCCTGAAGGGCGTGGCCAAACGGGCCGCCTTCGTCATCGACAAAGAGGGGATCGTCCGGTATCGCTGGGTGACCGAAGACGCCGACGTCTTGCCAAACTTTGACGAGATCAAGGAGACGCTGAGAGAGGCAACGTCTACTTGAGGACCTCGTAGACCGAGTCGACGCGGGCTCGCAGTTCCACGAGGTTCGTTACCGCGTTACCGGGCACGAAGTCGATACGTAGATCCAGCAACCGGCCTCGGGTGGCGTAGCGCGCGCCGGGCCCAACCACCAAGACTGCGGCTGAGTGTTCGCCGTCCGTTTCCCCGCCGGCGTCACGACCCGCCACGAGAGCACCCAGCAACCGATCGGCAAGCGGTCCATCGGAGGTGGAGAATGCCTCTGCCATCGCCTGGACCACCGCGTCGCTAGCTAACCGGTGACCGGCCGCCACGAAGTGCTCTCCCGTCGAGTGGTCGACATTCTTCGCCAGCTTCTCGCCGCTGAACGCTGCGGCTCCGGTAGGCGCGAGCGCCAGGACCTGACGGCTCTCCCTGTCGACGTCGCCCGCGAGGCCCACGGCGACCGCCCGATCGGGCGCTAGGCCGTCGCGTAGCGCGATCAGGACGGTCTCGTTCAGTTGGAGGTACGGGCCGCCGAGGACGACCACCGCTCCCGCGTCCGGGTCGAGGAACTCGATGTTCATGCCAATCAGCGGCGCGTGACTCGCGGCAGCGACGCCGTATTCGCCCGTCAGCGGATCGCGGCCGAGGATCGCGTAGCTGCTTGGCGGCCTGAAAGGTCGAAGCTGATGACCGTCCCGGTCGTGTCGGGTGGAGTCGGTGTGCAGCGCTAGAAACGAGAGGGCGAACAGCAGGGCTAGCGACATCGGGTTCATGTCCCGTTTCTTCCTTTCCCGGTCCTGACACGCGTGTGGTCGCGGTAGGCTATGCGTCAAAGCGAAGCTAGGCTTGCGGAGATCTTCACGTCAATCGGCGAGGGTTGCGTTGGCAAAAACGCGTTCCTACCTTCGGGTGCGAAACATACCTGAGCTTAAGTAGGGCCCCCTGCCGTCGGGGTTCCGCTGACAGGAGGCATCGAGAATCGTGACATACATAATCGCGCAACCGTGTATCGATGTTAAGGACGCTGCCTGCGTGGATGTGTGCCCCGTTGATTGCATTTACGAAGGGCCGGACCAGTACTACATCCATCCCGAGGAATGCATCGACTGCGGGGCGTGCGTTCCAGAGTGTCCCGTGGATGCCATCTTCCCCGACGACGAAGTGCCGGACGAGTGGACCGATTTCATTGCCAAGAACTACGTGCGTTTCGACATGGAGCCCCCCAGCTGATTGGCATCTTTTCTTCGCAGAGTGATCCCCGCGCCCGGTCTTGGCCGGGCGCTCTGTTATTGCAAGGCTTGCGTGCATGTTGGGTGATGACGTGACCGATGGAGAAGGGCGACTTCGAGAGCGGCTGCGTGAAGTGCCGGAGGATACTACAGCGCTTCGAGAGCTGGCAGAGCTTGTCGGGAAAGCCCGCACCCGCAAGGACGAAGCCGTCGACCTCTGGCATCGCTATCTGGAGGTCGCCGGACCCGAGCATATCGGAGAGGCGCTGCTCGCCTTGGGGCGTGCGCAGGTTGAAGCGCGCAAGGAGCGCGAGGCGATAGAGACGCTCCGACAGTGCACCGTCGAAACGTCGACCTGCTTTGCAGCCTTCGACCTTCTCGGCGAGCTGTTGCGACGCGAGGGAGAGCTCGAGGCGGCGGTCGAAGCCTTGCAGCGGGCGGGCGAGCTTGACCCGCGCGCGATACGCCCGAGGGTGGCTTTGGTGAGCTGTCTCGACGCCTTGGGGCGGGCGGCGGAAGCCGAGGCGGCCCTCGATGAGGTCCGCGAGCTCGGTTCCGATGACCCGGCCATTCTGGCGTTGGTTCAGGAGCTCATGCAGAGACGGGAGTAACGGGCTCTCAGCAATCGGTGGTTGGCACCTGAGCACGGTCGACATGTTCGAGAACCTGACCGTACCGCAAGCTCGTGGAATCCAGCTGGGACTGCGGGATCGAATCTGCTTCGAGCCGCCATCGCGGTTTGCACCGCGCCTCGTTGCCGGAGCGGATGTGGCGTTCGACAAGGAGCGGAACCTGGCCTTTGCCGCGGTCGTGGTCTTGGATCTCGAGTCACTGGATACGATAGAGACCCAGACGGCCGCCGTCCCGATTACGTTCCCCTACGTTCCTGGGTATCTGAGTTTCCGAGAGCTGCCTGCCCTCTCAGCCGCTTGGCGGAAACTGACCCGACGTCCGGATATCGCGGTCCTCGATGCTCACGGCTACGCCCACCCGCGGCGAATGGGTTTGGCGTGCCACGCTGGGATCGTGTTCGATCTGCCCGCCGTCGGCTGTGCGAAATCGATTCTCTGCGGCGAGCTCGGCCCACTCGCGGACGAAAGAGGAGCCACAGCGCCGCTAGTCGATACACGTACCGGCGAGCAGCTGGGTTGCGCACTGCGGACTCGCGATCGGGTTCGTCCGGTCTACGTCTCCGTCGGCCACCTCGTCGACCTCGCCACGGCGGCGGATCTCATTCTGAAGCTGACCCCAGGTGGCCGGTACCGCTTTCCTGAAACCACCCGGCGGGCCGACCGTCTGGCAGCCGAATTCAAACAGGCTCTCTAACCCTTCCCGAACACAGTCGGTCGCACGTGTCATCTGTGTCGGAGCGACACGCCCGGCGCGTCGAATCTACACGCTCCGGACTCCCAACAGGATCCGTAGAATCGCGGAAATCCAGGCATTATGCGGGTTTTCAGTGTTGCGACGCCGGGCACGGTCCATGCGCCTATGATAGTTGGGTAAGTCTGCCTCCGGGCAGAATCTAGATGCATGAGAATTGGCAATAATAGGTGAAATCATGATAAGGCCAGTGGATGTGAAGGGAGCGAGTCCAGCCGGGATTATCGCTTTCGATCGCAGAGTCAGGTCTCCGGCTCCGACGGTGCGGGCGTACATCTGGTGTGGCGAGCCGACGGACCACTCGTTCTTGGCGGGCAACAACGGCCTGAAGCGCCCGCGCTGGGGAGCGCTGATGGTCGGTTCGAAGGGGTCGATTCAGGTCGGAGACGATCTTCGGTTGGAGGAAGACTCCGACTAGGCCACCGTCGACCTAGACTCGTAGGCACGATGGCGCTCTGCAGGTAGCCGGCCCCTTCGTCACGCCCACAGTATCCCAGTATCTCCCCTTGCAGCGCCTCCCTCGCCCTGACAGAACCTGTATACCGCCGTTCAAGCGCTGCGAACGCTTGACGCCGCGGCCTGCTCTCGGTAGCGTGGCGTAATCTTTTAAGCGCATCAGCTCCACTGCCGGAACGGAGGATAGGATGGAGGCGCGCAGCCGCGAAGGTTGGGGTACGAGACTCGGCTTCATCCTGGCGGCGGTCGGATCCGCCGTCGGACTGGGGAACATGTGGCGATTCCCGTACGCCACGGCTGAGAACGGCGGAGCCGCCTTCGTCATCCTCTATATACTCATGGTGTTCCTGGTGGGCGTGCCGGTGATGTTGTCGGAGTTTGCCGTCGGGCGTCGCACGCGGTTGAGCCCGATCGGCGCGCTTCGCCAGGTTGGTGGCCCGAGTTGGGCGCCGCTCGGCTATCTCTACGTGCTGACCGGCTGCCTCATTCTCGCGTACTACTCAGTCATCGCCGGCTGGGCACTGCGCTACACGTTGGAGGCCATGATCAGTGGGTTCTCAGCCAACCCATCCGAGTATTTCGAGCACTCGAGCGTTGGGATCAGTGCGGCCCTCTACCACATAGTGTTCATGGCGGTCACCATCTCCATCGTCATTGGTGGCATCAAGCGCGGAATCGAGAGAGCATCGCTGGTCCTCATGCCCGTTCTCTTCGTCTTGATGATCGCCTTGGCGATCTGGGCCGCGTTCCAGGTTGGCGCGGGCGAGGGATACTCGTTCTACCTGCGCCCGGAGCCGAGCAAGCTGCTATCAGCGGAGACGCTGGCCGGAGCTGCAGGCCAAGCGTTTTTCAGCCTTAGCCTGGGGATGGGCGCGATGCTCACCTACGCCAGCTATCTGAGACGTGACGAGAACCTTCCCGGGTCGGCGGCCACTATCTCGTTGTCGGATTTCGCTGTGGCTTTTTTCGCGGGGCTGGTGGTGTTTCCGGTGATCTTCGCGTTCGCGCTCCAGGGACAGATCAGTGACAGTTCGCTAGGTACTCTGTTCATCAGTCTTCCCACGGCGTTCCTCAAGATGGGCGCGGCGGGGCGGTTCGTGGGTCTGCTCTTCTTTGTCGCGCTCTTAGTCGGAGCCCTCACTTCAGCGATCTCGTTGCTGGAGGTGGTGACCTCGAGCCTGATAGACAACTGGAAGCTCGACCGGACCAGGGCGGCTTTGGGTGCCGGTCTTGTGATCATGGTCATCGGCATCCCGTCCGCGTACAACCAGGACATCCTGGGCCTGTTCGACAAGGTCGCCGGCGAGTTCCTGCTCGTGATCGGGGCGTTCTTCCTCGCGCTCCTGGTAGGTTGGCGTGTTCCGGACATCATCGAGGAGGTCAAGCAGGGCTTCGGAAATGTGGGCCTGCTTAAGGGTTGGCTCTTCATCGTACGGATAATCGTGCCGATCGTGCTCGCGGTGGTCATCTATCAGGTTGGGAAGCAGGCGGTGGAGATGGTCGCGAGCCTGCTGTAACCTGTTTGCGCACCTGCACCGAAGAACGGCAGCGAACTAGGACAGAGGTGAACCGATTGGCCCTACTCAGCGACTCTGAGATTCAGGAGCGGCTTGCCGATCTGCCCGGTTGGGTCAGGGACGGCAACGCCATTGCCAAGCGCTACGAATTCGGGAGCTTCGCGGAGGCCATCGACTTCGTCCGAAGAGTGGCCGATCTGGCGGAGGCGGCTGATCACCATCCGGACATAGCCGTCCACTACCGAGAGGTGGTCCTGACGCTTCACACCCACAGCGAGGGTGGGATCACAGCGAAGGACATCGATGCTGCGAAGCTTTTTGATGAGGCGATAGGATAACGCGTTTGGCGGTGAAGTTTCATTACCATAAGGCCCCTAAGGACGTCCCCCGTCTCGGCATCCGCCGCGGCGACCGGTTGTGTCATGTCTATAGCGATACGTCGTTGGGAGAGCTCACGGCTTGGGGCGAGGTGCGCGGTTGGCATCCTGCATTCCTAGACCTGCGCAACGATCTTCCCCACTTCGATGCTTTTCGGACACGACTTCGCTTCTGCGGTCCAGGCGTTTCGAGGGAAGAGTTCATAAGAGACGTACGCGAGTGGCGAGCGCGCCGTCGGACCGACGGGGATAGCTCGCCGTAACCAGGAGGATCGAACATGCAGAGGACTCGATTTGCCGTCGTACTCGTAGCGGCGCTCCTCACTTTCACCCACACCATAGCAGCACAGACTTTCCCTGTGGAAGATCCTGTGATCGAGAGGATGTGGCAGGAGGGGATGGAGAACTCGCAGGCCTACAGTCTTTCACAGATCTTGCTCGACTCGTTGGGACCGCGGCTGACAGGATCGCCGGCTCAGAAAGCGGCTCACGATTGGGTCGTGATGAAGTACCAGGGTTGGGGGATCGATGCTCGCAACGAGCAGTACGGCACTTGGCTGAGCTGGGAACGCGGCATCACACACATCGACTTGATCGCTCCACGCGTTCGCAGCCTCGAAGGGATGATCAAGGCGTGGAGCCCCGGCACTAAGGGAAAGGTCCGCCGCGATATCGTCATCCTGCCGGACGTCGCTGATTCCGCCGCGTTTGTTGCCTGGCTTCCCCAGGTCAAGAAGAAGTTCGTACTGATGTCGTTCCCAGAGATGACGTGTCGGCCCGACGCTAACTGGGAAGAGAATGCGATCCCGGAGTCGTTCGAGAAGATGAGGGCGAAGCGTGACACGGCGCGTGAGGCTTGGGGTGCGAGGCTCGAGCGAACCGGGCTCAGCTCGCGCGATCTCGACTTGACGTTGGAGGAGGCAGGTGCCGCCGGTCTGATCTTCGGCGATCGTCCGAACGGCTGGGGAGTCACGCGTGTCTTTGCCGGTCGAACGGAGAAGGTGCCGTCGCTACAGATGAGTTGCGAGGATTACGGGTTGCTGTTCCGTTTGGCGCACCACGAGCAGGGTCCGGTGCTCGAGGTGGAGGCCAAGGCCGAGTTCCACGGCGAAGTCCCGCTGTTCAACACGATCGCAGAGATCCGCGGTACCGAGAAGCCGGACGAGTACATCGTATTGTCCGCGCATTTCGATTCGTGGGACGGTGCGTCGGGAGCCACCGACAACGGCACGGGCACCATCACCATCCTCGAAGCGATGCGGATCTTGAAAGCTGCCTATCCGAACCCGAAGCGCACGATCATCGCCGGCCATTGGAACAGCGAAGAGCAGGGTTTGAACGGCGCACGCGCTTTCGCGTCCGATCATCCTGAAGTGGTCGCTGGGCTCCAGGCGCTCTACAATCAGGACAACGGGACCGGGCGCATTACGCGAATCTCAATGCAGGGTCTTACGAGGGCGGGCGAGTTCTTCGCGCGCTGGCTCGCGATGGTGCCCCAAGAGATCAGCCGGCACATCGCTCTCCAGATGCCGGGCGTGCCGGGTGGTGGTGGTAGCGACTACGCCGCGTTCGTCTGCGCGGGGGCGCCGTCGTTCTTCCTGGGCGCGCACAACTGGAGCTACTTCCCGTACACCTGGCATACCAACCGGGACACGTTCGACAAGCTGGTCTTCGACGATCTGAAGAACAACGCTACGCTGTTCGCCATGCTCGCATACCTGGCGTCCGAGGACCCCGAGACGGTGCCGCGGGATCAGCGCGTTCTACCGGTCAGCCGGCGAACCGGCGAGCAGATGACCTGGCCGCAGTGCAGAGACGCGAGGAGAAGCTGGGAAGAATACCGGAACAGGTGAAGATGCGGGGTTTCGAATAAAGAATGTAGAATGTAGAACAAGGAGTGTAGAAGTGGGTCTGTTTCAGCGTGACCCACTTCTACATTCGCTACTCGTTATTCGATATTCTTCTGTTCCTATCAATACAATCCGAGTTCTTCCATGGCGCGTTTGATGTCTTCCACCTGGGGCAGGGTCGCGTCTTCAAGGTCCGGCGCGTATCCGACGAAAGCATCCAGCGCGGCCACACGGCGGATCGGTCCGTCCAGCCACTCGAATAGTTCGTCGGCGATGCGTGCGGATATCTCGGCGCCGTAACCCCAGGATAGCGGATCTTCGTAGACCATCAGGGCCTTGTTGGTCTTCTTCACAGAGTCGGCGATCATCTCCATGTCGAACGGGCTCAGTGTTCTGAGGTCAATAACCTCGGGCTCGATGCCCGAGCCGTCCGCGGCTGTCTTCGCCGCACGCAATGAACGCTCAACGGTGGCGCCGTAGGTGATGACCGTGAGATCGGAACCCTCTCTTACCTTCTTGGCACGCCCGAACGGGATCATGTAGTTCGGCCCCGGGTAGCGGCCTTTGTTATAGGTCTGCCGGTAGAGGTGTTTGTGTTCCAAGAAAAGGACCGGGTCGTCGCAGCGGATCGCCGTGCGGAGTAGGCCGTTGGCATCCTCTGCAGTCGCCGGACAGACGACTCGCACTCCAGGCGTGTGGGTGAAGATGCTGGCACCGGTCTGCGAGTGATAGATCGCCCCGCCTTTCAAGTATCCGCCGTACGTGACTCGTACCACCATCGGGCACTTGAAAGCGTTGCTAGAGCGCCAGCGGACGAGCGGCACTTCATCGCGGAGCTGCATCATCGCCGTCCAGATGTAGTCGAAGAACTGGATCTCGGCTACCGGCTTGATGCCCCGTTGGGCCAGGCCCACGGCGCGGCCGACGATGTTCGCTTCCGCAAGAGGTGAGTTGTACACGCGCTCGGAGCCGAACGCCTTCTGCAACTCCCAGGTGACCTTGAACACGCCGCCCTTGCCCTTGACCTGTTCGAGCGCTTCCTCGCGGCTGGCGTCGGCCACGTCCTCACCGAACACGACGATAGCTGGGTCACGCTCCATCTCCTCTCGAAGACAAGCGTTCAGCAGGTCGACCATGGTCGTCGGGTCGCTGTCCCCATACGCGGGCTCCGTCTCGAATTCATCCGATGTCGGGTCCACGTCGGGCGAGTAGACGTACAGCGTTGCCGAGTCAGGCGCCGGTTGCGGTTGCTCGATGGCCCGATCGGCGGCCGCCTGGATCTCCTGGTCGACTTCCTCGCGCAATTGCGCGAGCTGCTCTTCGGTGAGGATTCCTTCGGCGATGAGGAAATCTGCAAACGTCGTGATCGGATCCCGTGCGGCCTCGGCGTCTCGCTCTTCTTGCGTGCGATACAGCCGCTCGTCGTCGGACAGCGAGTGAGAATAGGGTCGAATCACATGCGCGTGAACCAGGGCAGGACCTCGGCGGCTCCGACAGTACTCTGCGGCACGTGACAACGTCTCGTAGCTGGCCAGCGGGTCGCAGCCGTCTACTTCTTCGACGTAGAGCGCGGGGATACAGCTCATGCAGTGCGATATGCTTTGGCCGGCTGTCTGCACTTCGATGGGGACGGAGATCGCGTATTTGTTGTCCTCGACAAGGAACAGCACCGGCAGCCTCATGTTCGCGGCGCTGTTGATCGCCTCCCAAAACTCGCCTTGGCTGGTCGTGCCGTCGCCGCATGTGACGAGGACGACCTCGTCCTCCTCGAAGCGATCGGTGCGATCCCGGAGTCCCTCGATCAGCTGGTAGCGTAGACCTGCCTCGGCCGCTCCCACGGCGTTGAGGAACTGAGTACCCGTTGGGCTCGAGCCGGTGACGATGTTGTACTCCTTGTGTCCCCAGTGATTGGGCATCTGCCGGCCACCGGAGGCTGGGCCGTCGGCGGCGCCCACGGCCTCGAGCAGCATCTCGTACGGCGTCACGCCGAGATGGAGACAAAGAGCGCGGTCGCGGTAGTAGGTGTAGAACCAATCGTAGCCCGGCCGGAGGGCGAGCCCTGCCGCAACGCCGATCACCTCGTGGCCGGCGCCGCTGATTTGAAAGAAGATCCGGTTCTGACGTTTCAGTTGGATCTCCTTGTCGTCCAGCCGTCGAGACAGGTAGATGGTCCGGTAGAAGTCCACGAGCTGCTCGGGGCTGAGCCCGCGGTAGTCGTCGCTTGTCTTCATCGTAGGTGGAGTATGCGTTGCCATTTGCCGTGCAGGTTCTGACGTTCTTAGCGAGCGCACAAGATAGGCTATCGGTCCGTTTCAACGCCAGCCGCCGCTGCTCACCAGCACGAATGACTCCTGCGTCACCGCTGGAATCGCCATGCGGGCGGCTCCGATACTGGGGCGGACTTGACGATCTGGCGTGAAACTGGCAGTTCTAGTATAGTGGATGGCCCTCCCCTGAGGCTTCGTAGACAGGCGTTCCCCTGGCCGGCTCGGATCGGAGCAGTGCGTGGATGTTGCGTAAGTTGCGATCCTGATTATACTTTCCTTGCTCCAATCAACAATCCAGGTTAACTCGGCTGATGACCGATCTCGTTTGCGATAACTGCTCCACGCCGCTTCCTGGCGGTAGCAAATACTGCAACGAGTGCGGTACCCCGGTCCCCGGACAGGGTGCGGCTCGGCCGCCGCCCTATGCCCTGCCAACCGATCTACGCCAGGCGCTCCAGATGGCCACCGCCGGCGAGTATGAGATCCACCACGAGTTGGGTCGTGGTGGCATGGGGTCCGTCTTCCTGGCGCGGGAGATCGGACTCGACCGGCTGGTCGCTGTCAAGGTGCTGCCGCCCACCCTGATGTTCGATGAGGGCTTGATCATGCGCTTCAAGCGCGAGGCCAAGATGGTCGCCAAGCTCCATCATCCGAACATCATCCCGGTGTATCGTGTCCACCACAGCCACAACCTCGCCTTCTACACGATGCACTTCGTGTCTGGCCGTGCCTTGGGCGAGATCATAGCGTCGAGCCGGACGCTGTCGCTGGAAGAAGTAGAGAAGATCATGCTGGACGCGGCGGCGGGCCTGGGGTATGCGCACAAGCGAGGCGTCATCCATCGCGACGTGAAGCCGGCCAACATACTGATCGATGCCGATGGGCACGTGCATCTCACGGATTTCGGCATCGCTAAGGCGCTGGTTGGGCACACGCAGCTGACCGAGACGGGTGCGGTAATCGGCACGCCAACGTACATGGCGCCAGAGCAATGCGAAGGTCGCGTTGTTGATGGGCGCGCCGATCAGTACTCAATGGCGTGTGTCGGCTACCACTTGCTGGCGGGTTACGCTCCTTTCGAGTCCGACTCGATGAAGGAGCTGATCTATCACCATCTCTTTACCCCGCCCCAGCCGCTCGGCGCCATACGGCCGGATGTACCGACGACGCTGAGAGACGCGGTTCATAAAGCGCTTTCAAAGGATCCGGCGGATCGCTTCGATTGTATGGAGGACTTCCGAGCGGCGATCGAGGGCAAAGGGCCGCCGGTATTCGTTAGGTGGATCGACGGGCCGCGGGAAGAACGCCGAGGTAAAGCAGCGCGCAAGAAGTTCCGGCGTTCGACCGACGTACCGACCACGCAGCGCTTGGCGGAGTCTCCGTGGTCGTCAGAACAGCTGCACGAGGATGGCAGTCGGCTATCGGTCTATCAGCGGTCGTTGGCGGCGCTGGCGGTGACGGTCGTGTCGCTGGCCGCCGTTGCCGTGCTGGCCGTCTCGCAGGGTGCAGGGTTAGCGGGTTCGCTGCGGGGCGATTCGCAGGCGGGGCAAGGAAGCGAGAGCGTCGCGGCGCTGACCGGTGCGGAGTTGAGCGGACCCGCCGATCGTGCTGAAGGAGACAACGGAGGTGGTCCGATGACTCAGCCGCCCGGCGAGCGGGAAGGGTCGAGCAGGCTCGGACTCGCCGTCATTTCCGGAGAACTTCCTCCGGGTGCCGTGCTCGAGGTGGATGGGCAAGAGGTCGAGACTCGGCTGTATGACGGCGCCGAGATCCAGCTGCCGTTGGGCTCCTTGCACGTCGTGATCCGGGCGGATGGGTATCAAAAGTGGGATCGGGACGTAGTCGTGGGTGACGACGTCCTGGAGCTGAGGCCGTCGCTCGAGAGGGTGCGAGCGCCAACGCGTACGGCTGCCGTGCCTGTCAGGCGTGCGGAGCCGGTGCGGGAGCCGTCGTTGGAGTCCATTCAGGAGCTGCGACTGCTACTGCGGCAGGCGGATGCGCTCTATCAGATGAGCCGATATGGCGATGCGCTCGAGACGCTGGACGATGTTCGGACCAGAGCGAACCTAGCCCTCGACGACTATTCTTCCAGCGACTCGCTGAGGGCGATCGTTCAAGATGCGGATTCGGTGCGGGCGGTGATTCGCACGGAGTGCAAGGTTTTTAAAGATCCCGCCTGTCAATAGATTAAGCCTGACAATGTTCACTAGCCTAGTCGGTAACTATCGGCCGAGATATATGCCGCGGTACGCCCACTTAATATTTTCACTCTGCTTGCTCGTGCTGGTTGGGGCTCCCAGCCTCGAGGCACAGGAACGGCAGCAGCGGCCGCCATTCACACTCGAACAGCTGATTCAGCTGGTGGAATCCGACGTCTTCCCAGACGAGCGCATCGTATTCCTCGCCAACCAGAGCTGCCTGGGTTTCCGCCTGGATGAAGCCGCCGTGGCCAGGCTGCGAGCCGCCAACGCGACCGAGCGGCTGATCGCCAGCCTGCGGGGCGCATGCGTCCGCATGCTGACGACGGTCGTCGTGACACCGTCGGAGATCGAGTTGGAGGTGGGCGCGAATCGCATTCTCCGAGCCCAGGCGCTGGATCAGGACAGCGCTCACATCGCTAACGTCATATTCGAGTGGGCTTCCGGCGATACGACGATCGCGGAGGTCTCTGGTGGCGGCGTCGTGCTCGGGCTCGCCCCCGGGGAAACGCGGGTAACGGCAAGGATCCAGGCGGGGCCAGCCGGAAGCGCGCTGGTGCGGGTTGTCGAGGCGGCTGAAGCTCCGACCGAAGAAGACTCGCTGGCGCTCCAGCTCGAGGGCGGCAAGAGCGTCGCGACGGCCGCCGCCCTGGGAGTGCTCATCCCGGGTGGCGGAGAGTTCTACGTCGGGAACACGGTGAAGGGGGTCGTCGTCCTAGCCGGCGCTGCGGGCGCTCTCGCCGCCGGCTACCTGATCACCACCGAGGATACGTTGGACGTAACCCGGACAACCCAGCAGGAGGACTGCGACACACCCAACACATGCATCAATCAAACCGAAACGACGGCCGAGGCCGAGCAGACACGCAGCGTAGTGATCGGAGCCGCGGTGGCCGGAGCCTTCTGGCTTTACGGGCTGATCGACGGCATCCGGAGCGCGAAGAAATACCGGCCGGAGCAGCCGTTGGGTGAGCAGCAGGACCAGCAGGGCATCTCGCTCGAGCTAGCCCCGCCCGATGGCGTGCGGTTCAGGGCGAATGGTGACGTGGACTTGACTATCGTCAGGGTACGGTTGTGAGGCGAGCGGTTGGATTTCTGGGTCTATCTGCGGCAGCTCTCTTCATACTGAGCTGCGAGGAGACCTCTACCGAGAGCAAGGTCAGTACGTTCGTGGTGGAGATCTCCGTGGGTGGGTCGCCGTTCGTGGCCGCTGGGGATTTTCTCGTTGGCGATCAGGTCCAGTTCTCGGGGACGGTCACCGAGGATGGTGCTCCGTTCCCGGCGTCAGGCGCGCAATACACGTCGTTCAATCCCGCAGTTGTCCGGATCTTGGATGCAAGAGAGGGGACAGCTGAGTTCGTGAGCGTTGGCAATGCCACGGTCAGGGTCACGTTCGACGAGCCCGAGCTTCAGGGCGTCCAAACGCTCAAGGCTGAAATGGACGTATCAGTCACCGAGTACACGGTGGAGCTATCGCTTCAGTCCGTGCGCACGGGCGCTGCGGTGGAGGCGAGCGAAGGGCTAGCGGAGGATACGGTGCGCGTACTGGCGGAGGTCAGGAAGGATGGCGCGATCGTTCCGCACTCCGGACTCAAGGTCGAAACGTCCTCGAGGCCGAGCACTGCGCAGCCCGTACCGGGTCGGGACGATCTCGTAGCCTACGTGGACACGGGGTCGGCTACGCTAACAGTTACTTTGGATCAGCCGGATATTCCGGGGCCCGATCCTCTCGACACCAGCATCGAGGTTGATGTGAATTCGTTTTCGGTGGTGCTGGGCGTCGAGTCGCTTGTGCCAGGGAGCACTAGCCTGGCCGACGGGGACACACTCGTCACCGACTCCGTGCGCTTCACCGCTTCGGTGCTCATCGCCGACGGCACGGTCCCCACCTCCGGGGCGGACTGGGTGTCCTCCGACCCGGGCGTCGTGCGCATAGTCGATTCGGCCGCGGGCACCGCGGTCTTCGACGGTGTCGGAACGGCGACGCTCTCCGTCACCTTCCAGGACCCGAAGCTGCCGGGGGAGCCGTTCGGGATGGACGTTCGGGTGACCACGCTGGTGGCTGCGGTGCAGGTGGAGTCGAGCATCACCGGCCCCGGCTCTTTGGCCGACACGTTGTTCACCGACAGTGTGGCCTTCAGTGCAACGATCGAGAAGGACGGCCAGCCGTGGACAGGGGGTACGGCATCGCTGGCGAATACCGAGTCGACGGATTCGTCGATCGTCGAGATCGTTGACGGCGCTGCCGGTAAGGCGACCTTCGCCGATACCGGCCAGGCCCAGGTCCTACTGACGCTGGCCGAGCCGCGGCTTCCCAAAGCGCCCCTGGTCGGCAATCTGCCGCTGCGAGTGACGACCTATCTGGCCGAGGTCTCGCAGGCGAGCCCCGACACCGTGCCGGCCATGGGTGACGACATCGACTACGATGTCGTCGTGACGCGTACCCGAGACAACACGACCGTACCCGGCCCTGGTGTCACGTTCAGTTCGTCGAATCCGTCGGTCATCGAGATCCGCAACGCAGCCACGGGCGAAGCGTTCGCCCGGGACATCGGCCAATCGGTGGTCAGCGTGGTCGTCGACGATCCGCCCCTTCCAGCCGGCACCGTCTCGGATGCGCTGCCGGCCACCGACATCGTTCACGAGCGCTTCTACGGCCACTTCTCCGCCACGGCCGGCAGCTTCGGGAACACCGCAGGCGGAGACTCGATTACCGTCGATTCCTCGGCCGTCCACGTCTTCACCGCAAGTACACGCGTCGAGTTTCCGAACGGCACCGTCGGGTTCGTCGAGTCGGTCAAGGCGGACAGCCTGGTCTTCCTGGTGCCGGCGGCCGCGACCAGCGGGCACCTGGTGCTGCGAAATCT
>JBDHHL010000017.1:0-20221 GCA_039589375.1 Gemmatimonadota bacterium
CGTCGCGACTTCCTCAAGATCCTCGGGCTGAGCGGTGCCAGCACAGGCCTGGTCGGCTGTGCACAAGAGCCGGCGCAGAAGCTGATTCCGTACCTGGTGCGGCCGGAGGAGATCATTCCGGGGATACCCAACTGGTACGCCTCCACGTGCCGCGAGTGCCCGGCGGGATGCGGCGTGCACGTGAAGGTCCGCGAGGGCCGGCCGATCAAAGTGGAGGGGAATCCCGATCACCCGTCGAACGCAGGGAGCCTCTGCGCACGAGGCCAAGCATCTCTACAGGGCCTCTATGACCCCGACCGCATCACAGCCCCGCTCCGACGCACTACAGAAGACCGAGAGTTCGAGCCGATCTCGTGGGACGACGCGGAAGCGATGCTGGCCGAGCGTTTGCAAGCTCTGCTGCAGGCTAGCCGCGGCGATCGCATCTACCTGTTCACGGACGGAGTTGAGGGGTCGCTAGATGACCTCTTCGACAACTGGATGGACGCCCTCGGGTCTCCAAACCGGTTGATCTACGAGAGCTTCGACGTAGAACCGCTGCGCGAGGCCAACCGCCTAACCTTCGGACTTGCGGAGATCCCCGACTACCAGCTCGATGATGCTGACCTGATCGTTTCGTTCGGGGCGGGTTTTCTAGAGACCTGGCTGTCGCCCGTACAGTACGCACGGCGCTTCGCCAGTTCACAGGGCTTCCACGATGGCCACAAGGGCCGCTTCGTGCACGTCGGCCCGCGCCTTTCGCTGACGGGATCGAACGCGGATGAATGGGTGCCGGCTCGCTCGGGCAGTGCCATGCTCGTCGCCCTAGCCATGACTCGAGTCCTCGTGGCTGAAGGACGCGCCGGAGGCCGTGCCAGCGCTATCCGGCCGCTCGTCGAGCCGTTCACGCCGGAGCGCGTCGCGGACTCGGCTGGGATCGATGCGGAACGGATAGAGCGGCTCGCCCACGAGTTTGCGGACCAGCCGTCCAGCTTGGCGCTTCCACCCGGCGTCGAACTGACGGACCGGAATGCCACTGCCGCCCACGTTGCTGTCAACTTGCTCAACTACGCAGCGGGGAACATCGGCCGAACGGTGCGATTTGGACCGAACCTGGTCAGGCACGCCACGGCCAGTGTCGACCGGATGAGCGAAGCAGTCGCCGCTATGCGATCCGGCGAGGCCGACATAGTGATGTTCCACGGCAGCAATCCCGTTCACACGCTGCCTCCTGGCCTAGGCTTGGCTAGCGCGCTTGAAGGCGTCGGTTTCGTTGTCGCCTTCGCATCACACATGGACGAGACGGCCGCAGCAGCCGACCTCATTCTTCCCGACCATACGCCGCTGGAAAGTTGGGGCGACCATGTGTCGGAGGTCGGAGTTCGCAGCCTCCTCCAACCCACGATCAATCCGATCTTCGACACGAAGCACACGGGCGATGTGCTCCTCTCCCTGGCTTCCCGCGTCGGCGGCGCGGTCGCCGGTAGGTTCCAGTGGCCGGACTACGAAACGTACTTGCAGGACGCCTGGCGGAGTGTGCGGGACGAGTTCGCGCCCGGTCAGGACTTCGATGAGTTCTGGCGTGCTGCGGTATCGCGAGGCGGCGCCTGGCGCGATGTCGGGACACAGGCCGTCACGCTCAACCCGGCGGTTAGCGGCGTAGTCTTCGACGAGCCGGCCCTGGACGGAGACGAGACAACGCCCTTCGCCTTCCTCGCCTATGCCTCGCCGAACCTCTACGACGGCAGGGGAGCGAACCGGCCCTGGTTGCAGGAGCTGCCGGATCCAGTCACCAAAGTGGTCTGGAATTCCTGGATCGAGATTCACCCGGACACCGCCCGGCAACTGGGCGTGGAGACAGGCGACGTTCTCGAGGTCAGCTCGCCGCATGGCGCGCTGGAGGCACCCGCCTTCGTCTATAGGGGCGTCCACCCGGATACCGTGGCTATGCCGATCGGACAGGGACACACGCACTATGGCCGCTGGGCGCGCGGACGTGGTGCAAACCCCTTGCAGCTGTTGCCGGCTGCTGCAGATGAGGTCTCCGGCGGCAGGGCGTGGCTTTCGACGCGAGTCGGTTTGGCCGCGACGGGCCGACGGGGGCGCCTGGTTCAGACCCAGGGCTCGGACGATGACCTGGGGCGCGAGATCGCCGAGGTCATCAGTCTGGCGGCGGCTGTCGAAGCGGAAGAGCACGCGCACGACGAAATTCAGCGTCAGCCGGATGCGTTGGTCGAGGCCTCCGAGGACGCGGATCCCAAGAGCCCGTATCGCTGGGGGATGGCGATCGACGTTGCGAGCTGCATCGGCTGCTCGGCCTGCGTCACGGCATGCTACGCGGAAAACAACGTGCCCGTCGTGGGCGAGGAGTTGTGCGGGCAGGGCCGGGAGATGGGTTGGATCCGCATCGACAGCTACTACGAACAGGTCCACGAGGGAGGCGGCCACGGCAGCGAGGGCGGTGAAGACAGCCACGGTGAAGAGGGCGGAGAAGTCGCCTACGAAGGCGACGGTAGCTCGGACGATTTCCACGTCGTGCACCTGCCTATGATGTGCCAGCACTGCGGTAACGCGCCGTGCGAGCCCGTCTGCCCCGTCTACGCCACGTATCACAACCCCGAGGGGCTCAACATACAGGTTTACAACCGCTGCGTTGGAACGCGTTACTGCTCGAATAATTGCCCCTACAAAGCGCGTCGCTTCGAATGGTTCGATTACGAATACCCCTTCCCGCTCAATCTCCAGCTCAACCCGGACGTCACGGTCAGGGAAAAGGGGGTCATGGAGAAATGCACGTTCTGTGTGCAGCGGATCATGACAGCGCGGAATGACGCAAATGCCGAGGGGCGCGATGTGGCGGACGGAGAGTTCACGACGGCGTGCGCGCAGACTTGCCCGGCCGACGCAATCGTCTTCGGCAACCTGCGAGACCCGAACAGCCGCATCTCGAGGCTGGCCCGCAGCGGCAGGGCCTACCACATACTCGGAGAGCTGAACACGCGACCTGCGATCACCTACCTGAAGGATGTGTCGCGGGTGTCGTCGGAGGAGGCATAGATGGCGACGGTTGCACCGCCGGCGCAGACACCTTTCGCGAAAGTTAGCCGTGACATCATCGGCGCGCTCTGGGAACCCGAGTGGCGCTTCCGCGTGATGATGGCCGTCCTGCTAGTCCTCCTCGGTTGGGGGGGCTTTGCCTGGGTCTACCAGATCAAGATGGGCATGGGAACGGCGGGCATCACCCACCCGGTCATGTGGGGCGCTTACATCACGAACTTCGTTTTCTGGGTGGGTATCGCTCACTCGGGTACTCTGATATCCGCCATCCTGTACCTTATGCGCTCGGGCTGGCGCACGACGATCAACCGGGCCGCGGAGGCGATGACGATCTTCGCGGTGATGACCGCCGGGCTCTATCCGCTGATCCACCTGGGGCGGGTCTGGTACTTCTATTTCCTGGCGCCTTATCCCAACCAGCGGCTTCTCTGGCCGAACTTCCGCTCGCCGCTCATCTGGGACTTCTTCGCCATCAGCACGTACTTCACGATCAGCCTTCTCTTCTGGTATTCGGGCCTGATCCCGGACATGGCCACGATCCGCGATCGCATGAAAGGGCTCACGGGCCGCATGGCTCGCTTCAAAGAGAAGGTCTACGGCGCCCTGTCGCTGGGCTGGCAAGGCTCGGACGGCCAGTGGAAGAACTACCGGCGCGCATATCTGTACATGGCGGCCATCGCTACACCGCTCGTCCTGTCGGTCCACAGCGTCGTCTCGTGGGACTTCGCGATGGCGATCACGCCCGGTTGGCACTCCACGATCTTCGCACCCTATTTCGTGGCCGGCGCGATCTTTTCCGGCATCGCCATGGTGATCACGCTGTCGGTGCCATTCCGTTGGGCGCTCGGCCTGGAGGACTACATCACGGAATACCACTACGACAACATGGCGAAGCTGATGCTGTTTACCTCGTTGATCGTAGGGTACGCGTACGTCGCCGAGTATTTCATGACCTGGTACTCGGGCGATCCGGCGGAGTGGGAGAGTTTCCGCTGGCGAGCTGTCGGTGACTACGCCGGTCCGTTCATCATCATGATGACGTGCAACGTGCTGATACCGCTGCTCTGTTTCTGGAGGCGGATCCGCCGGAGCATTACGGCGATGTTCGTGATCTCGATATTCGTGAACATCGGCATGTGGTACGAACGCTTCGTCATCATCGTGTCTTCGCTCGCCCACGAGTACAATCCGGCAGCCTGGGGCCTCTACAAGCCGTCCTGGGTGGAAATCTCGATCACGGTCGGCAGCTTCGCATGGTTCCTATTCTGGTTCATGATCTTCGCCAAGACGTTGCCGGCCATCTCGATTACCGAGGTCAAGGAATCCATTGCCGAGGGCGTGTGGAAGCCCGGCGAGAAGAAGGAAGAAGCAGGGTAAGATGGCAGGCCTCGCGACGGTTACAGCTACTTACGAGGACATCCACACGGTGGTGCATGCCGTAGAGTCGTTGCGCGAGGACGGCTTTGCTGAGATCCAGATCTTTGGGCCGATAATGGAGGCGGAGCTCGAGGACGCGATCGGCAAGCCGCCCAGCCCGGTTCGCCGCTACGCGCTCATCGGCGGCCTTACCGGCTGCATCTCGGGTTTTGCACTTACGGTCTGGTCGTCTTACTACTACCCACTTGTCGTCGGCGGGAAGCCGCTCGCCTCGATTCCCGCCTACGTTGTGATCGCCTTCGAGATGACGATCCTATTCGCCGGTATCTCGGCGCTCATAGGGATGCTCATCCACAACCGGATGCCGACCGCGAAGCTGCACCCGGCCTACGAGCCGGGCTACAGCGACGACCAATTCGGCGTTCGCGTGCTTTGCGACGGTAGCCGCACCGTTATGGTCGAGGAGATCCTCCGCAACCACGGCCCCGGCGAGGTGCGTGTTGAGCGATAGAAGACTAACCCGGCTCTCGCTGGCTGCGTTGGGCGCCTTATTGCTGGCCGGCCTTGCTGGCTGCCGGGGAACGGAGATCGAGGACGCCATCGACCAGGTCGACTGGTTCGCCAACATGCGCGACCAGCCGGCGCTGGAGCCTTTCGAGGAGCCGGCACGAATGCCGCCGGAGGGGGTCGTGGCAGTTGGCGCCGGCGTGCCTCTCGGAACGCTCCCGGATGACTACGACGACGTTCCCAGTCCGGTACCTAGCACCCCTCCCTCGCTGGAGAGAGGCAAAGAGCAGTACGACATCTTTTGCAGCGTCTGCCACGGCCCGGAGGGCCGAGGCGATGGTAACATCGAGGGGCCGTTCCCTCGGGGTTTGATCAACCGGCTGGACACTGATCGAGCGCGCGAGCTGACCGACGGCTACATCTTCGGGATGATAGCGGTCGGCCGCGGTCTGATGCCCAATTACCGGCGCATACCGCAGCAGGATCGCTGGCACATCGTCAACTACGTGCGCCAGCTCCAGAACTCCCTCGAGGATGAAGGTTAGACGGCAAGCCTGTCAGACGAGATAGACGAGCGAAGCATGGCAAAGATGACCCATCCCGAAGCGAGCCCGGTAGAGGAAACCGAAATCCTGAGTCGTGTACCGGGACGTATCTCGAGTCGCCTGGCAGTCACGCTGGGCGGGCTCGTCGCGCTGGGGCTCATCGGCTTCATTATCGGTTTGGCGACAGCGCCGCTACGGGCGTGGCAGGCGTACCTGGTAAACTTCCTGTTCTTCTCCGGCCTAGCGGCCGCAGGGGTGATCTTCGGCGCAGCCATGCAGATCGCCAAGGGACATTGGGGAAAGACCTTTCATCGTGTCCCTCAGGGATTCGGGGCCTTCCTGCCGGCGTCCTATGTTCTCTTTCTCGTCTTCTTCTTCGGCCGCGACTGGATCTTCCCCTGGATCGGGAACCCCGTCAACGCCGAGGGGCACCCGCTGCCCGCGGCCTGGTTCAGCGTCGGCGGGCTGTTCGCCCGGGGAGCCTTTTTCCTGCTGCTCCTTTACGCCCTTGCCTTCGCCTTCATGTACTACTCGCTGCGGCCGGACATGCCGGCGGTCGCCCGCCACTTGAGCGGCTGGCGGCGGAGTCTGACGGCCTGGATCGGTCGCGACTTCAGCGGTGAGGAGAACGAAGCGGCCCGCTCGCGACGAATCCTCGCCCGACTGTCACCGGTACTAGCGCTCGCCTACGCCGTCATCATCAGCGGAATGGCACTCGACTTGGTGATGTCGCTGCTCCCGGGTTGGCTATCGGTTCTGTACCCGGCCTATTTCTTCATCGGCGCCTGGCTCTCGGCGCTGGCCAGCATGGCCTTGGCAGCGACGCTGCTGCGGAAGCACCTGCGAATGGACTTCTGGGCCTCGAACCAGTGGCACGACCTCGGCAAGCTGATCTTCGCGTTCTGCGTCTTCTGGGCTTACCTCTGGTTTTCCCAGTTCCTGCCTATCTGGTACGGGAATCTGCCGAGGGAGACCATCTTCATCGAGGCGAGAATCGTTGCACCGTGGCTGGCCGTCTCTATCGCCTTCTTCACCTGCGTGTTCGTTCTGCCTTTCCTCCTGTTGCTATGGCAGAAAGTGAAGATGGTGCCCACGTACCTCGCCTCGGTCGCCGGTTTGATCCTATTCGGGCTGTGGCTTGAACGGTTCATCGCCGTAGCGCCCTCGATCTGGACCGCCGAAGGCCTGCCGCTGGGTTGGATCGAAGCGCTGGTCACGATAGGCTTCCTCGGTCTCTTCGGAACCAGCTACGCGCTCTACGTATCGACCTTCCCCATGCGGCCGCTGCACGACTCCCTTATCGTCGGAAAGCCACGCAAAGGGCCTTACTGATCTGTATGCGGCAGAGTCAGGACGCCAGCGCCTCCTCGGCAGCCGGCAACGGGGTGGTCCACAGGCTCCTGTAGAGCAACAACACGATTAGCGAGTACGCGTTTGCCAGCGCCAGTGGCATGCCCAGCAAAGTCGGCCAGCGGGGCACATAATAGGACGCCGCTAGCAACACGATCGCGTGTGCCACCAGCCCGATTATCCAGGCGGCACGCTTCAGGCGGGTAAGCATAGAGACGTAGAAGACGAGCAGCGCGGAGATCGCCAGAAGAGAGATCCCCCACCCGAGCATCAGGCCCGGCACAAGAAAGAACATGGCGGCGAAGCCCAGCGGCACGCTGAGCACCGCCCAAAGGGCGAAGTGGATCTCGACCAGCGGATACGAACGGTTCATCGCGCTACACTATCTCCCTCGATCGCCTGACACATTCTCCGATGCCGGCTGCTCAACGCCCCAGCTTACTGGGCGGAAGCGCGTGGAGCAACCCCGGCCACGGTGAGACAAGCAACATACGCGGGAAGCGGAACGGCGGACCTGGGAGTACCGGCACGGACCCATATTTCTACATTCATAATCGAGAATAATTGCGTCCAGAGTCGCCAAGCCCTTGCACAAGAGAGTCCGCTGCACGATAACGGTGGTCGGTGTCGAGACAGGAACCAACCAGACCGGATGGAGCAACGATGGCCCAAACCACGAACCTAGGATACCCGCGCATAGGACCGGACCGCGAACTGAAGCGCGCGACGGAAGCTTACTGGAAGGCGCAGCTCACAGCGGAGGACTTACTGCAGACAGGCGCGAACCTCCGTATGCAGGCCTGGAACCTACAGCGTGACGCAGGGATCGACATCATCCCGTGCAACGACTTCTCGTTCTACGACCAGGTTCTGGACGCGGTAGCTACGGTCGGCGCCGTGCCCTCCCGCTATGGGTGGAGCGAAGACCAGGTGGGTCTGGACACCTATTTCGCCATGGCCCGCGGCGCCCAGCGCGAGGGCCTGGATGTCGGGGCGATGGAGATGACCAAGTGGTTCGACACCAACTACCACTACATCGTCCCCGAGTACGGCCCGGACCAGACGCTCTCGCTGTCCAGCTCGAAAGTATTCGATGAGTACGGTGAGGCGGTCAAATCCGGTATCAGAGCCAAACCCGTCCTGATCGGACCAGTCAGCCTGATACTTCTCGGCAAGTCCAGAGAGCCGGGTTTCGACCCCTTGTCGGCGCGGCTGGACGGGTTGGTCGAGGTCTACTGCGAGGTCATCAAACGGCTTGCCGCCGCGGGCACAGAGTGGATCCAGCTGGACGAGCCGGTCCTGGTCGGAGAATGCAGCCGTGACCAACTCGCCGCGTTGGAACGCGCCTACGGGGCGATGGCAGAGAACAAGGGAAACGCGCGCCTCATCCTGCAGACATACTTCGGCCATCTCGGAGACGCTTACCCAACAGTCCGCGAGCTGCCTGTCGACGGGATCGGACTCGACTTCGTTCGCGGCGCGGAGAACTTCGACCTCGTCCGGCAGCATGGCGCACCGGCCGACAAGTGGTTGGTGGCCGGCGTAGTGGACGGGCGCAACGTCTGGATCACAGATCTGAGCGTTGCCTTGAGCCGGTTGGAAGAACTCGCCGACCTGGCCGGTGGAAGCGAGAAGCTGATGGTCAGCCCATCATGCTCGCTCCTGCACGTGCCAATTGATGTGGACCGCGAGGGTGGGCTCGACCCGGAGCTGCGGTCGTGGCTTTCGTTTGCCAATCAGAAGCTAGGTGAGGTGGTAGCGCTGACCCGCGGCCTCAACGACGGAAGGGGTGCCATCGCGGCCGCGCTAGACGCCAACAGGAAGGCTCTCGAGTCACGTCGTACGTCCAGTCGCACTCAGAACCCCACCGTCAGGTCTCGCCTCGCGGGGCTCGGCGAGCAGGCGGAGGAGCGCGCCAGCGCCTTCACAACGAGGCGAGTGGCTCAGAGCGCTTTCCTGTCGATCCCCTCGCTGCTCCCGACCACGTCGATCGGTTCCTATCCGCAGACGCCCGAGGTGCGCAAGATGCGTAGCCAACACCGTACGGGCGAGATCTCCCAGCGCGACTACGAAGGCTTCATCGAAGCCGAGACCAAGAAGGTCATCGAGTTGCAGGAGGACATCGGGCTGGACGTACTGGTCCACGGTGAGTTCGAGCGCACCGACATGGTCGAGTACTTCGCTCAACAGCTCGAGGGTTACGCGTTCACGCAGTACGCGTGGGTGCAGTCATACGGATCACGCTACGTTCGTCCCCCCATCCTTTACGGTGACATCCATCGACCGGGGCCTATGACCGTCCGATGGTTCCAATTCGCACAGAGCATGACCGAGCGGCCCGTCAAAGGGATGCTGACGGGTCCGGTGACCATGCTGCAATGGTCGTTCGTGCGCGACGACCAGCCGCGCAGTGAGACCTGCCGACAGCTGGCCCTTGCCGTACGCGACGAGGTCCTGGATCTCGAAGCGGCCGGAGCCAAGGTCATCCAGGTCGACGAGCCTGCGCTGCGCGAAGGTTTGCCACTTCTACGTGACGAGTGGGCGCAGTACTTGGATTGGGCAATCAGTGCATTCCGATTGGCCATCGGCGGGGTGGCCGATACAACACAGATTCACACCCACATGTGCTACAGCGAGTTCAATGAGATCATCGATGCGATCGCGGCGATGGACGCCGACGTACTACTGATCGAGAACGCCCGTTCGGGCGCCGAGTTGTTGGAAGTGTTCAACGAGTTCAACTACAAGAACGACGTCGGGCCCGGCGTCTACGACATCCACTCTCCGCGGATCCCGCCCGTCGACGAGATGGCGGGCCAGCTGCGCGCCTCGCTCGGGGTTCTCGGGGAAACACAAGTCTGGGTCACGCCGGATTGTGGTCTAAAGACACGTACCTACGAGGAGTGCGTGCCGGCCTTGCGTAACATGGTTTCCGCTGCGCACCGCATCCGCTCCGAACTGGATCATTGAGCTCTGTGGCTCACCGCCGCCGTTTCGAGATAGGAGGTCACATAATGAAAGCGATTCGCCTGGCTTGCAGTCTAATGGCGCTGGCCGTGATGCCCGCTGCCGCATTCGCCCAGGGCGGCGAGACACCTCTGGCGCTGAGCCCGGATCCCCTGGCTGCGAAAGACTACGAGCTCCGAGGCTATGTCACCATCGAAGACCATCTCGACCTCTTCGGCGTCTACCGCCAGGGTGTCGGGCAGGCCTTCGACTTCGGGTTGAGAGCAGGTTATTCCGACGTCTTCGGAGGCGGCTTCCACTTCGGCGGCGACCTGCGCTACGGACTGCCCTGGGGACGCGGTTCCCAGCTACGATACGCGGCCGCCGTCGGGCTCCAGTTCACGCTGGCTGACAGAGGGAACGTGCTCTCCGTACCGTTCGGGATTTCGCTCGGTGCCGACGTAGGCACACCGGAACGGCCGGTTATCGTATTCGGTCTACCGTACCTGGCCGTCAACCGATACGATCACGACGACCACGACGCCAACACGGACCTCGAGTTCGGCGTCGAACTCGGAGGTGAGGTCGGCCTGACCGATCAGCTAGTGTTCAACGGCGTGCTGACGATCGCGTCGAACGACAACGACAACATCGAGCTCGCACTCGGGCTCATTTACAGGCGCTAGAAGGACCCGCGGCTCGAGAAAGGGGCCGCCACACCAGGTGGCAGCCCCCTCTTTGTATCCGAACTCGCCAGCGAGAAGCCGCTAGAACCGCAGATTACGGGGAGACACCGTCCATTCGTGACTTCGCCGTAAGGGCTCGCCGCGGTTGAAGCGTGGATCGGCTCGATCAGCCCTGATCGTCACCCGGACCCTGACCGCGACAACGTCGTCGAAGTCGTTGGTCTCGTCTCCGTCGAGCGGGTTGGCCTGCTCTGCCACTCCCTCGTCAGCGAAGACCAGTCTGGCATCGAACTCTTCAACGTCATACGCGAGGATATCCCCCGCTATCGATCCACTCGAGTTCAGCCGGTGGGCGCGTCGTAGCTGTTCCTCTTCGTCCAGATAGAAGGCTATCGGCGACACTTTCTGAACATAGGTCTCATGCCTGTCGAGCAGCAGACCGTCGCTGAAGCCCGCGGCCCGCCGGAGCAGCACAGGCAAGTTCGCGAACGTGAGCGCCACCGACGTGTCGCTCGTCTCCGCGACGCTCTCGATCAGGATGAGTCGCCATGTGTCTCGCACTTGAATTCGCGCGAGATCTCCCTCCTGAAGTTCCAGTGGACTGGTAGCGTCTCTCACGACCTCGATGCAGAGCGCTCCACACGTACCTCCGGGCGGTAACGTCTCATCTGTGCCGAAAGGGGGCACCAGCTGGTGCATCGGTGCCATAAGCGGATTGTAGGGGACATGGAGAATCACGAGAGTGTCGCCGACCGAACCCGGCCAAACATCGATCGAGCCCATGTCGCTCGTGCTCACGATGTCCGTTCCAGCTCTCTGGATGTCGTGCTGGAGAGTCACCCCGACATACCGGGTATTGCGCGCCAGGCTCTGGCGTATCTCGCTACCAGTGAGAGTTCGCAACTCCCGGAGCATATAGGCGACCGCCGCGGCCAGAACCATGGCCCCGAGAGTAAGCGCGATAATAAGCTCTATCAAAGTGAAGCCGCGGCGCCGATTCCAGGCCTTCGACGCGCCGTGGCTCTTGCCATTTCGCACTACTCGCCCCCCAGATAGATGACCGTCTGGAAGCTAATCGTACCCCTGCGGCCGATTCCGGCAGGGTAGGCTACTTCCACGGTAGCCCGCACGACGTTCGGGGCGACCAGGTCATTCTCGATCGTCAACCCTCGAACGAAGGCACCTCCGTCGTCTGTAAGCCCCTCACTGTTCACCGTAACCGGCGACTCGGATGCCAGCGAGCCCGGTGGACGCCTTCTAACCTCCTCCATATACGCAACGCCCAGAGAAGTGGCGATAGCGCGCCCCGAAGCGTCGGTCTGTAGCGACACCAGAAACGCGCTGGAACTGGACAGGGCAACGACCGCGACGGCCAGCAGCACCATGGCCACCAGCACGGAGACCATGCCGAAGCCGGCCTCGGACGAAGTCATGGAAGAGACGCGCCTCATTTGATCCATATGCCATTACGATATCGCCAGGCGCGGAGGGCACCCGCGCCTGAGATCGTCACCGCCGACACGGCGGATGGTTCATCCTCGTGAACCAGGTAGACGACGCCGCCCGAACCCGGTGGCGCCACCATCCCGCGCGCGTCGAACTCCAACTCACCGCCCTCGAGTGCGATGGGGGCGGACGCATCGGCGCCCTGCGGACCGCGCAGAAGGGCCCCCGTCCCGAACTGCACGCCGCTAGGAAGCGAGACGGCGGGCAGCCCATCGACGGATCCCCGAATCAACAAGCCCGTCTCGCGCACTTCATCTTCGCTCTCGGCGATGACCCCAAGCCGATCCGGCGTGACGTCCATGAATGCAGTGTAGTAGTTACCCGATTCAGCGAACCTCACCCGCACGTGACGCTTGGCCGCGATAGCGCGCATGCGAAGCGTCTCGAGATCACGGGTCATCGTGCGAGCGGCGAGGTCGACCTGCAGCTGCGGGCTGGACCTTATCGCACGCGGCAAGACTATGGTGGCTACCACAGCGACCATGATCAGGACCACGATAAGGTCAATGACCGTGAAACCTCGTTCGCTTGTCAGGCTGCCCTCCTGCAGTCCATCGGCCTGCAACCCGCGACATGTCAAACCTAAGTCACCGGCCTTCCCGACCGGCCCAGCGACTGGTAGATCGAGCGGAAACCGAAGTAAGCCGGGGAAAACAGCGGCGGGGTCTCTACTAAAGATGCCAACGCCGGATACGCGGGTCAATCCGCAGCATTCGTGCCACACTGGCCTCTGCAACCAGTGTTGCGTTGTGCAAGTAGTTGCCAATCCAGGGAGCACCGGCCCAGACCGGTAGGTTCTTGCAAGACATGCGTTTCCGCCCCCACGGGCGCACCGGTCCCACCCTTGCATATCTGTTCAGCGTGGCGCTCGCTCGGGCGCCGATAGGCTGGAACTTCCAGCTCCGAACGTCATGCAGTCGTCCCCGCCGTATGGATTCCCCAGGAGAAGTGTTCCGTGCCGTTTGTCGAGTACGATAAGCGTCTATATCAACTGAACGCAGGACGGAATTTGCTCGGCTCCGGCGTTGAGGCCGACGTCCATCTACCAGAGCTGCCGTCCTGTTGCCAGGTCGGGATCAATGTCGAGCCGTACGGATCGTTCGCCTGGCTGTCCGGCGAAAGCGACAATGTCACCATCAACGGTCACCCCATCATAGATGAAGAGCCGGTCCCCTTGTTCGATGGCGACCAGCTCAGCGTTCACGGAACCCGTGACACCTCAACGCTCGTATTCATCGACGACAGCGCCAGGCATATCATCCGGGGCGGTGAGACGGCACCGATGCGAGTCCTCTTCAGCGAGTTACCTGTCAAGGAATCGCAACTGCCATACAACAGCCAGCTGATCACTTGGATTCTACTGCTCGCGCTCGCCCAACTCATGGCGGTACTCATCCTCAGCTAGCGCGGCTTCAATTCTTGGTCTCGCCTTTGATCTCATCTACGGCCGCCTTCGTGCTGTCAACGGCAGCCTCCGCTCCGGAACGCAAGCTCTCGCTCGCTCGCCGCCCACGCTCTATCATCTCTTGGCCGCTCTGCCGCAATTCCTCCAGCTCGGCTACAACTTGCTCATACGAGCCCTCGAGCCGGTCCAGCTCGTTGGTGCGCGCGTAGTACCCTACCGCGGCACCCGCCGCGAAAATGAGCAGCTTCGGCAGTAGCCACGTGACAAGCCTTCGTCGTTTCTCCGCCATCGGAATCCCTCCCCGCTATATCAACCGTATCAACTGTCCGTTCTATCATCAGCCGGCTCGTCGTCGGCGATCTCGACGTGCTCGTCATGCCACAGTCGCTGCCAACCTTCTTCCTCGCCTTCCACAAGCCGGGCATCGACTTCACGCTTCAGCTCACGCCAGACTTCCTCGCCCAGCAGGCCGCGCCTCAGCGCGTTATCCAACGCCGCCCGTTCGGCAGCGAACACCTGGGTGCTCACACGCCCCAGCTGCCGTCGCCGTACGGCTAAGTCATCGGCCGTCATGCTCGCCAGGCCGGCGGTGTTCTCCCTGCGGACCCCCTCATAGTAATCGTGAAGCTGCTGGTAAAGCTTGTCCGAAATCTCACCCCGGCCATGAAATCCATCCAGCTCGTTCAGCGCCGCGCGCGCGGCTATCGCCTGCCCCTGCGCCCTTTCGAAGGCCTGCTGCGCGTCCGAGCGACGCACCAAGCCCAGCCCGCCCAACAGCGGCTTGATCGTGATACCCTGAACCACGAGCGATAGGAAGACGGCGCCAAGGGTTATCGCCCTTAGCTGATCGAGTTCGGGCACCCACAGCGGCAGTCCCAAGGCGAGCGCGACGGGGATGCTGCCACGCAGGCCGGCCCAGTTGATCACGTGCCACCAGTTGAACTGCAGCTCTCGTCGGCCAAGACCGCTATACGCGCCGATGATACCGTACACGACCGTGCCACGGACGATGATCATGGCCAGGAATACCAGTCCGATCTGGCCCGCGAAGCTGAACAGTCCTCCGCGCTCGACCGTCAAGCCGATCAGCAGGAAGAGCAAGCCGTTGATGAGGAACGCGCCGACTTCCCAGAAGTGAGTCAGGCTCAACCGTGTGCTCGGACTCATGGAGAAGATGCGCCCGTAGTTCCCTATGATGAGACCTGCGACCACTACAGCGATCACCCCGGACACCTCGAGCCGCTCGGCTACCAAGTACGAGCCATACGCGAGAGCGAGTGAGAGCCCTACCTCGATGAGATGATCGTCGATCACGGAATAGAGTCTGTGGGTGAGGTAGCCCAGCACGAGGCCGACGAGTGCACCGCCGGCCACAACCTTGACGAACTCGACGATACCGGCCGCCACCGTCACCGACTCACCGTGCAGAACCTCCAGCACGATGATGTAAAGAACGACGGCCACCCCGTCGTTGAAGACCGATTCGCCCTCGACTATCGTCTGCAAGCCACGCGCAACTCCGTGCTCTTTGAAGAGCGCCAGAACCGATACGGGGTCGGTGGGGCTCAGCATCACACCGAGCAGCGTGGCGAGTGGAATGGGAAGCCCAAGAGCTTGATTGAAGAAGGTCGCCAGTAGAATCACGGAAACGAGCGTGCCCAGGAAAGCGAGGAGCCCGACGATCGTCGAGTACCGCTTGAGCAGCTCGAGGTCCATGTTGATCGTCCCCTCGAACAGGAGGGGCGGCAAGAAGAGCAGGAGCCAAAGATCGGGGTCCACCGGCAAGGCCGGGACCTCCGGCAAGAGACCCACGCCAACACCGGCGAGTACCAGCGCGATCGTGTAAGGCAGGCGTACGTACTTCACCACGATCGCGACAAGGACGGCGACGACAAGCAATTCGATTAGCAGGGTCGTCTCGCTCATAGGCGCCTCAAAGCTACTCAGGGGAAGCAACCGCCGGTAGCTGTGTAGCTGGCCCTAAGACTCACTCTTGCGAGGCGAGTGGCTACCACAGTAGGATCGCGTGCGCATGGACGTCAGCAACTCGCTAGCCGTGAAGCTGGTTCAGATCTACAAGGCGTACGGCACCAAGGTCGCCGTGGAGGACCTCGACCTCGAGGTGCCCACCGGAGCCATCTGCGGGCTACTAGGGCCTAACGGCGCCGGCAAGACGACGACGATCCGGATCATGCTCGACATCATCGGAGCCGACCGAGGCCGGGTGGAAGTGCTCGGTGGCCAGTCGACTCCCGAGATCCGCGACCGCATCGGCTACCTGCCAGAAGAGCGGGGGCTCTACCCCAAGATGAAGGTGACCGAACTGCTGACGTTTCTGGGAGTGCTCAAGGGAACGTCCCGTCAGGTCGCGGCCGAGCGCGCTTCGGAATGGCTCAAGCGCCTTGAGCTAGGTGATTGGGGCGACAAGAAGGTCGAGGAGCTTTCCCGCGGCATGCAGCAGAAGGTCCAGTTTATCGGCACGGTCATCCACGAGCCCGAGTTGCTCATCCTCGACGAGCCTTTCTCGGGCCTCGACCCCCTGAACGTAGATCTACTGAAGGAGATCGTGCTCGAGCAAAGGAACCGTGGGGCGACCGTTCTCTTCTCGACGCACAACATGGACCAAGCGGAACGCCTTTGCGAGCGCGTCGTGATGATCAAGGACGCGCGCAAGGTGCTGGACGGAGAACTAGCCAAGATCAAGCGGGAGGCCTGGCTCGAGGGCAAGCGGCAGATTCTCCTAGCCATGGAGGGCGGGGACGGCCTACTGGAGAGCCGCCAGCTCGTCGAGAGCGTCGAGGACCGTGGAACTCACGTAGCCGTCTCCCTACGGGACGGTGTCACGCCGCAGCAGTTGTTGGAGGCCGCTGTTCGCATGGGAGCTATCGTGCACCGTTTTGAAGTCAGCGAACCCTCACTTCACGAAATCTTCGTCGCGCGGGCCCGTGAATAAGCTGTTCGCCATCATTCGCCGAGAGTACCTCTCTCGGGTTCGGAGCAAGTGGTTCATCGTCACCACGCTCCTGGCACCCATCCTGCTTGTCGGCGCCATGGCGCTCCCGATCTTGCTCGCGATCCGGCAGGCCGAGCGCGAAATCGAGATTAGCGTCGTCGACGAGACGGGCGCGATCACGGCCGAGCTACTCGAGACCGACGCCTTCCAAGAAGGGAGCGTCCATTATCGGCCGCCTCCCCACCGACAGTATCCGGACGAGACGCTGGCCGTGCTGCGCCAGCAGGTCATCGACCGGGAGCTGGCCGGGTATCTACACATCCCGGCTGACGTGTTGGATGGGGGAGAGATCCAATTCTGGGGCCGCGACGTCGGGCAGACTCTACTGCGAGGTACGCTCAGCCCCGCAGTCAACACCGCAGTGCGGAGGGTCCAAGCCCGTGCGCTCGGACTCGAACCGGACGCCGCCGCGAAGCTCACGCGCTCGGTCCCCGTGGAGATGTATCGCGTGACGGACGAGGGCGCGGCCCGTGAGGGTCAGCACGTGGTGCTGGCCGCTCACATACTCTCTTTGGCGATCTACACCGTAGTACTGCTCTATGGCGCGATGATGCTTCGGGCCGCCGTAGCGGAGAAATCGAGCAGGACGGTAGAGATCATTCTATCAAGCGTGCGGCCCTGGCAGCTCATGCTGGGAAAGGTCCTGGGTGTGGGGGCCGTTGGGCTTACCCAGCTAAGCGTCTGGCTGTCGATGCTGGGCGTCTTCTTGCTCTACGCCGGCACGGCTCAGGCGTTTGCCGACGTCGAGTTCCTTCGGAACCTACCCGTCGGGCTGGACACGCTGGCGCTGTTCGTGGGGCTTTTCCTCACCGGCTATTTCCTTTACGCCGGCATGTACGCATCCGTGGGAGCCATCGCGAGCACGGAACAGGAAGCCGCCCAGCTCCAGCTGCCGGTCACGCTGTTGGTGGTCGTACCGATCTTGGTGATTCCGGTGGTGCTGGAAGCCCCCGCAAGCACTCCCAGCATGGTGCTGTCGTGGGTTCCTTTCTTCACACCGGTGCTTTTCATCGCCCGCTATGTGCTGGGCGCGGTATCGCTCTGGGAGATCCCAACGGCATTCGCCCTGCAGATCATCTCTGTCTTCCTCGTGGCCTGGGTCGGTGGCCGTATCTATCGTGTGGGACTTTTGATGACGGGCAAGCGCCCGACCTTACCCGAGCTAGTACGCTGGATTCGGCACGGCTAGCCGGGTCTATCCCGCTCCGGACACAGCTTCAATAGAACGATGAGTAAGAGAGAGCCGACAACTCTGGAAGCGTTTCTTCCCTTCCTCGTGATGGCTGCGCTGCTCGGCGTGGGCTACGGAGTGTTCCGACTCCGTATCGAGGTTTTGCTCATCACCGCCGCAGCCGTTGCCGGCCTGGTCGCACTGCGGCTCGGTTACTCCTGGGCCGAACTCCAAGCCGGGATCATAGAAGGAATCGCGAAGGCGCTCCCGGCGGTGCTGATCCTGGTCAGCGTCGGCGCGCTGATCAGCACCTGGATCGCCGCAGGCACGATACCGCTACTGGTCAAGCTCGGCCTCCACACCATCTCGCCGCGCTTCTTCCTGGTCACCGCCTGCGTACTCTGCTCCCTCGTCTCGCTTTTTACAGGGACTTCCTGGGGCACTGTGGGCACCATGGGGATCGCGCTGATGGGTGTGGCGGCGGGCCTCGGCGTGCCGGCCGGTGCCGCGGCGGGAGCGGTCGTTGCCGGGGCATACTTCGGCGACAAGCTCTCACCCTTCTCGGATACCACGAACCTGGCGCCGGTAGCCGCCCAGTCGAACCTGTTCGACCATATCCGGCACATGCTGTGGACTACGGTGCCGGCGTGGACCTTGGGCTTGCTGGTCTACCTGGTGGCCGGACTCCGCAGCGGCGGCGCGGCTTCGCCCGAGCGGGTCGCAGCGATCCTCGACACCCTCGGCAACGCGTTCGTCTTGAGCCCGTGGGCCCTCCTGCCCCTTCCGATCGTGCTGTATTTCGCGCTGCGTCAGCGCCCCACCGTCCCAGGGATCCTGCTCGCCTCAGCCGTGGCCGGCACCATCGCCATCATCGTTCAGGGGGAGTCTCTGACGACCGTCGCGGAGGCGATGGTGACGGGGTACGTCGCCGACACCGGGGATCCGGCGGTCGACAACCTGCTGTCACGAGGCGGTATGGGCCCGATGATGGAGGTCACGCTCATCGTTTTCACAGCCTTCTCGTTCGCCGGGATCGCTAGCAGGGCTGGTCTACTCGATGTCGCCCTCCGCCAACTGCTTCGCGCTACGCGCACTACCGGTCACCTGGTTGCCGCGACCGTGGGGTCGACGATTTTCACTGCACTCATCACCGGGTCCAGCTACCTCACCATCCTTCTGCCCGGCGAGCTGTTCGCGCCAGCGTACCGCCTTCGGAACCTGGCAGCCAAGAACCTGTCCCGGACCCTCGAGGACAGCGGCACCGTTGTCGTACCGCTCATCCCGTGGTCCGCTGCCGGCGTCTTCATGGCCGCAACACTTGAAGTGCCGACGCTCAGCTATCTGCCGTGGGCGATCCTCAACTACACGGGCTTCCTCTTCGCGATCGCTTACGGCTTCACGGGCTTCGCCATCGCTCCGAAAAAACGAGACGACGAGACCCTGCCGGGCAGTTAGCCTGTCCTGTCTGAGATGATGCGACAGGTAGGTACAAACGAGGATGGCTGGGAGCGGGTCGTCTCGCTCCGGCCTCCCCCGCGCGCACGCCAGCAGGCGTGAGCGCGGGCTCGCAAAACCAGCTTCGCTCCGACGACCCGCTCCTAACCTCTCTCTCTTCCGCCTCGACCGGGGCTCGGAGGAGCCGGGGGACCGACGAGCGGAGTTGGTGTTTGCGACCCGGCTCCGATCCGTAGGCCAAGACCTGAGGCGGACCCCGCTTCGCGCTCTCGGCCAGCCGCGATCTGGAGTGTCGGGTCGACCGGAGCGAGCGGTTCCCCGGCTCCGACCGTCAGGCGTGCTCCATCTCGGCGTCGGCGATTCGTGGGCGTCCTCTGCGCGTGATCACCAACACGCCGGCGATAATCACCGCCGTCGCCATTAGTGTACGCGTGTTTAGCGGCTCATCGGCGAGCGCCCAACCGAGGAACACGGCCACAACCGGATTCACGTAGGCGTGCGTGATGACACGCGCCGGGGTATCCACCTTGAGCAGCCAGAGATAGGCGCTGAGCGCCACGATTGATCCGAACAAGGCGAGGTAGCCCGTTGCGAGCAGCGAGCGTGCGGAGATCTGCGCGACGTCGATCCGCGCGAACTCTCCGAACATGAACGCGACAAGAAGCAGCACGGCGCCTCCGGCGAGCATCTCCATGCCGATGGCCAGTATCGGAGACGCCGGCAGATGTGGTCCCCGGGAGTAGAGAGACCCGAACGACCAGGTCACCGTGCCAAGCAGGATCGCTCCGGCACCTAGCAGATCGATACGCCCCGCCCCGGCGAGATGTTCGGGGCCGATCAACAGCGCGACGCCCGAGAAACCGAGCAGGATCCCGAACACGACCCTGCTGCCGGGTCGCTCACCGCCGAAGAACAGCCAATCGACCAGCACCATCCAAAGCGGCCCCACCGTTACGATCAGCGCCGCCGCACCGGACGGGACCCTCTGCTCGGCCCAGGAGACGCCGCCGACTCCGAACAAAAGCATCAACACCCCTACGAGCATCGCCGCCGACCACTGCGAGCGCGTCGGCCTACTCACACCTCTCATACGGGCCCACAGGTACATAGCACCGCCGGCCACAAGGAACCGGGCGGCCGTCATCACGAACGGCGGAAGCGTCTCTATGGCGAAACGGATGGCAAGGTAGGTCGATCCCCAGATCAAGTAGATCGCGGCGAAGG
>JBDHHL010000018.1:0-19818 GCA_039589375.1 Gemmatimonadota bacterium
AAGGCAGCATTCGGAAAGTCGCGAGTGGTCAGGTGCCGAAAGCCGCGGATGGCCAGCCCTTAGTGGGCGGCGACATCCTGACGGTAGAGACGTTCGGGGACTTCGAGCTGAAGCTGGAGTGGCGGGTAAGTCCGGGCGGCAACAGCGGCATCAAATACAACGTCTCGGAGGAGATGTCGACATCCCTGCCGCCGCAACACGCTGCTCTTGGCTTCGAGTACCAAATCCTCGACGACGACGTTCACCCCGACGCCCGCGTCGGGCCGAACCGGACGGCGGCGGCTCTCTACGACCTCGTCCCGCCCGCTCCGCCCAAGCGACTTCGGCCCGTGGGCGAGTACAACGAGGCACGTATCGTCTTCCGCGGTGGCCACGGAAAGCACTGGCTGAACGGAGACAAACTGGTCGAGTTCGACATCGCGTCCGCCGAGTTCGATTCGCTGTTGGCGGCCAGCAAATACAGCCCGATCCCCGCATTCGCCGAGAAGCGGGAGGGACACATCGTGCTGCAGGACCACGGCGACGACGTCTGGTTCCGAAACATCAAGATCCGTGAACTGCCGTCGGGCGGAGAGAATCACTAGTCCACCTCAACCCGCAATGATGCCATGACAGAGATCGACCGCCGGAAATTCATCACGCAGGCCGCCGCAGCCGGCATCGGACTCGGACTCTCGGGGCGATTCGGCCCGCTCTACGGCGAGAACTCGTCCGGTCCACGCACGCCTCCCAGCGACCGAGTCGTCGTCGGCGTCATGGGTGTCAACAGTCGCGGTAGCGTGTTGGCGCAGTCGTTCGCCGCATCTGGGGAGGCAGAAGTGGCCTACATCTGCGATCCGGATAGCCGCGCCGTGGCTCAGGCGGTCGGCGCGGTCAGCGAGCCGCGGCGAGTGGAGGCGATTGAGGGTCGGCCGGCACAAGTCCTCCCCCCGCTGCAGGAGCGGCCTCCCCAGGGGGTCGGAGACTTCCGGCGCATCCTTGATGACCGGGATGTAGACGCGCTGGTGATCGCAGCGCCGGACCACTGGCACGCGCCGGCGACGATCCTCGCACTGCAGGCGGGCAAGCACGTTTATGTCGAGAAGCCTTGCGGCCACAATCCGCGCGAGGGCGAACTGCTGGTCGAGGCCCAGCGCAGATACGACCGCGTCGTGCAGATGGGAAACCAGCAGCGATCATCGCCCGAGACGACTCAGGCGATTCAGGAGATCCGCGCGGGCATCATCGGCCGGCCCTATTTCGGGCGAGCGTGGTACGGCAACAGGCGCGGCCCCATCGGCCGCGGAAAGGTCATCGACGTTCCGCCGTGGCTCGATTACGAGCTGTGGCAGGGCCCCGCACCCCGGACTCCGTATCGCGACAACGTGGTCCACTACAATTGGCACTGGTTCTGGCGCTGGGGCACCGGCGAGATCTGCAACAACGGGACGCACGAGATCGATGTCTGCGCGTGGGCGCTCGATGTGTCGTACCCGGTCAGAGCGAGCTCGGCGGGGGGCCGCTATCACTTCGACGACGATTGGGAGGCGTTCGACACGCAGATCGCGACCTTCGATTTCGAGGGCGGAAGGACGATCGCGTGGGAGGGACGAAGCTGCAACGCTCGAGGACTCGAAGGCCGGGGCCGTGGGGCCTCTATCCACGGCGAGAACGGCACCGTCATCATCGACCGCAACGGCTACGTCGTTTACGACAACGAGAACAACGAGACCAAGAAGGTCATCAGGGGCGAGGCGGAGGCCACCCTCGACACCAGGGGCGGCGGTAGCCTGACCGACCTGCACATCGCCAATTTCCTAAACGCTATTCGCGGCAACGAACGGCCGACCGCGCCCATCGACGAGGCCCGCAGGAGCATTCTCTTGTGCCACCTCGGTAACATCGCCCAGCGCACGGGTCGGGCGCTCCGGTGCGACCCGAACACAGGGCGCATCCTCGACGACGAGCAGGCCATGGAGTTATGGACCAGAAGCTATGAGCCTGGTTGGGAGCCGAAGTTGTAGGGGACCAGGAGATCGTCAGGCGCGGGACCGAAGCGCGAGCCAGAGCGAAGGGGGTACCCATAGCATGGACCGTAGACGTTTTTTCAGGGCGACGACGGCCGGAGTCGCGTCGCTGGCGCTGCTCCGTCCCGGGCAGAGCGGGCGAGCGAATCCAGCGCGTACAGGGAGAAAGCCAGCCCCGTACTTCGATGCGGAGCCGAACGCGTCGCCGACGATCAGACTGGGGGTAGCGAGCTACTCGCTGCGACAGCTGGATCGGAAGGCAGCGATCGCGGCCATCAAGGCGCTCGAGACGCCGTACGTCTGCATCAAGTCCATGCACCTGCCGTACGAAAGCTCGCCCGCTGAACTGGCGGCGGGCCGCCGCGAATTCGAGGACGCCGGGCTCGAGATCGTCGGCGGTGGAGTCATCTACCTCCAGAAGGAAGATGACGACGACATCCGCTTTCACTTCGACTACGCCCGCGCCGCCGGCATGCCCCTGATGGTCATCGGCCCGACCCCGGACACGCTTCCGCGAATCGAACGGTTCGTCGCCGAGTACGACATCAAGGTCGCCATTCACAATCACGGGCCAGAGGATCAGTACTTTCCAGGCCCGCGCGATGCGCTCGAGGTGATTCGCGACATGGACCCGAGGGTGGGCCTGTGCGTCGACCTAGGACACACCGCGCGGACCGGAGTCGATGTAGTCGAGGCGATCGCCGAGGCGGGGCCGCGGCTACTCGACGTGCACATCAAGGACCTCCGAGACCTGCGGGCCGGGGAGAGCCAGTGCGTCGTGGGAGAAGGGGCCATGCCCATTGCCGCCATATTCCGCCAACTCGGAACGATGGGCTACGCGGGCTACGTCAACCTGGAATACGAGATCGACCCCGAAGATCCGCTGCCGGGCATGAAGCAGTCCTTCGCGTTCATGCGGGGCGCGCTGGCGGGGTTAAGAGAAGCAGAAGGCTGAGCCAGTCCAGACTGATGACCGATAAGCACGTGGAGGAAACGCAATGGAAGTGATCATTCAGAAAGACTATGAGCAGATGAGCAAAGCCGCTGCTGAGATCGTCGTGGAGGTGCTGAACGCCAAGCCGAACGCGGTGCTGGGAATGGCTACCGGTTCTACCCCCCTCGGCCTCTATCAGGAGCTGGTTCGCTTACACAAGGAAGAGGAACTCGACTTCTCTCACGTAACGACGTTCAACCTGGACGAGTACGTGGGCCTACAGACGAATCACCCGCAAAGCTACCACTACTTCATGCACGAGCACTTCTTCAAACACGTCAACGTTCCACCGGAGAACGTCAATATTCCGTCGGGCAGTACCAGCAACTTCCCCGCGTTTTGCGAATGGTACGAACAGCGCATCGCCGATTGTGGTGGCATCGACTTGCAGATCCTCGGGATCGGTTCCGACGGACACATCGCCTTCAACGAGCCGACCAGCTCATTGAGCTCGCGTACACGGCTGAAGACATTGTCGAAGCAGACCATCGACGACAATGCACGGTTCTTCGAGAACCGCGAAGACGTTCCGGTCTACGCGATCACTATGGGGGTCGAAACGATCCTCGAGGCGCGCAAGCTTATCTTGCTTGCCAGCGGCAAGGGGAAAGCCGAGGCCATCGCTCAGGCCGTCGAGGGCCCGGTCACGAGCATGATCACAGCCAGCGCCTTGCAGTGGCACCGCGACGCGAAGGTGATCATTGATGAGGATGCGGCCGGCGAACTCGAGATGCGCGACTACTACGAGTTCATCTACGCGAAGAAGCCCGCGGCGCCTCAGACATGAGCCGGCCGTCCGGCCTCTCGATCACCTTCGCAGCACTGGCCGTTCTCACCGCAATCAGCGTCAGGGCCCAGACAGCATCCGCGCAGGACCAGAGGCGACCGAACATACTCTGGATCATCGCTGAGGACATTGGACCCGAGCTTGGTGTCTACGGCACGCCGGAGGTCCGCACACCGAACCTAGATGGCCTCGCCGCGCGCGGCATGCTCTTCACTCAGGCATTCTCCACAAGCCCGGTCTGCTCCCCGAGCCGCTCGGCGTTGAACACCGGCATGTACCAGACGACCATTGGCGCGCACAACCATCGTTCGCACCGCCCCCAGGATCCATCCCCGTACCCCTTCCCGCTGCCGGAAGGCGTACGCCTCGTTTCTGAGTGGCTCCGACAAGCCGGCTACTATACCGCCAACATCAGACACTTTCCCGAGGGTGTTGCATTCCAGGGGACCGGGAAGACCGACTGGAATTTCACGCCCAGTGCCGAGCCGTTCGACACGGACCGCTGGGAGGACCTCAAAGCGCGTGAGCCGTTCTACGCTCAGGTGAACCTCCCTGAGGCACATCGGGGCAAGCACTGGGACGAGGCGCACGAACGGATCGCCCGACCCGCCAACCCAGACAAGATCGTTCTCCCTCCGTACTACCCCGATCATCCAGCCGTACGGGCGGACTGGGCTCGGTACCTAAACACCGTGATGTCGCTGGACAGCAAGGTAGGTGTGGTGCTGCAGCTCCTCGAACGAGACAGCTTGACCCGCAACACGGTAGTCATCTTCATGGGCGACCACGGGCGAGCGATGGTGCGTGGCAAGCAGTGGCCCTACGATAGCGGTTTGCACATCCCGCTGATCGTATACTGGCCGGCGTCCATATCGGCGCCGACACAGTACGAGCCTGCGAGCGTGAGCGATCAGCTGATAAGTCTCATCGACGTAGCAGCGACCACCCTGGTCATCGGGGGCGTGCCCAAGCCCGCCCCGATGCAGGGTCGAGTGTTTCTCGGTCCCAATGCAGATCCGCCTCGACTCCATGTCTTTGGCGGTAGGGACCGAGGCGACGAAACCGTGGACCGTATCCGCACGGTTCGCACGCTGCGTTACCGCTATGTCCGCAACTTCATGCCCGAGCGGCCGTTCCTACAAACCAACCGCTACAAAGAAGCGAGCTACCCGACAATCTGGGTGATGCGCAAGCTCCACTCGGAGGGCAGACTCACGCCACCCCAGGCGAGGCTGCTCGCACCATCTCGCCCCCGAGAGGAGCTGTACGATGTAAGCGCGGACCCGTACGAGATCGACAATCTCGCCGCCTCGCCGGCCCACGAAGAGGTTCTAGAACGCCTGCGCACGGAACTCGATGCGTGGGTCGCAGAGAGCAACGACCAGGGCCGTATCCCGGAAGACCCGGCGGTTGCTCGGTACTACGAGCAGCGGATGAAGCAGCTGTACGACGAGCGGATCGAAACGCTACGCCAGAAGTGGGGCGTGCATTGACGTAGCCGCGGTTCCGTACCGCACCAACAGTGTCGGCCGAACCTTGTCCGCTATATCGTCTATCGGTATATTGGGCAGCTTCAACAGTGGGAACGAGGTAATATCGCATCCCGGGCCGGCAGTGTTTTGCGCCACACCGGACCCGGGTCGCAGTGGCTCATTGGCATGGGCACTGCGCTGAAGCAACTCTGGAGAAGAGGAGTAACTGATGCGAAGAAAATTGTTTGAGGGGGCTCGCAAACTTGCCCGCTTCGAGGTTATAGCCGCGGCGATCCTGATATCGCTGGCGGTCTCGTGCTACCCGGGCGAGATCACGAACGTCCAGCAAACGGATCTGGTCACGACCCTGTACCGGGAGGACGTGGCTTGGGGGTCCTTTGACACCGTGGTGGTGCTGGACACCATCGTTCACATCGTGCTCGAGGGCCGGGACACGATCGAGATCAGCCGTGACTACGATCAACAGATCATCAGACTGGTCAGAGAGGGCTTCACCGACTACGGCTACACGCTGATCGATCCGGACGCGGTCGACCCGAATGACCCACCCCAGTCCTTTGCCTTTATTCAGGCCACAGCGGCGGAGAACACGGTGTATTACCAGTATTGGGGCGGCTGGTGGGGCGGATGGGGTTGGTACCCAGGCTGGCCTGGCTGGGGGCCGGGCTGGGGCTGGTACTACCCTCCCTCATGGGGCTCCACGACTTACTACACGGGCTCGATCTTCGTTGACATGATTGACGGCCGGAATTCGACTCAGGATTCGATTCGTGTAATGTGGTCTGCGACCCTGAACGGCATGCTGGCCAACAGCACGTCGCAAACGGCCGGGCGGATCGACCGCGGCCTCACGCAAGCGTTTGTCCAGTCGCCATACCTGCAGGCGAATTAGGCAGCGGGTAGCCAACGCTAACCAGGGATACTGTAATGAAAACTAGAATTCTCTTAGCGATGATCATGGTGCTGGCGGTTAGCTCGCCGACGCTGGCACAGGGCGACTGGTGGTTTGGCATGGCGTACGAGACCTCGCTGGCCAGCGGTAGTACCACAGATTTCACAGGCGCATTGAGTTGGCGCGGCGCCAGTTTCAGCGGAAGAAGACTGGTGAAGGAGAACGTTTCCACTGGCTTCTGGACCGCCTGGCACGTGATGAACGACTCGGGGGTCGAGACGGTCAACTTGCAGGACGAGGGTTTCGACTTCTCCGCCGACGTGACGGGTGACTTCTTCCGCTACATCAACTCGTTCCCGCTGATGTTGAACGCCCATTGGTACAGCGGCTTGCCCGGTAATACCCGTATCGCGGCAGGGCTGAACGCCGGTGTCTACTACATCGAACGACGCGTGGAAACTGGCGTTTATGCTGTCACGGTCGACAACTGGCACTTCGGCCTCGCACCGGAGTTGTCCGTTGTCACGCCTATGGGCTGGCACGCCAGGGGCTTCTTGGGTGCGCGCTACAATTGGGCCGCATCGGCCGGCGGTTCCGGCTCGATTACCTACTTCAACTTCTTCGTTGGCGTCGCCTGGATGTAGCTGACGACTTTCAGGAAGATCTGCAGACATTGCTTCTGCACGAGACGCCTGGGGACCGAATATCGGTTCCCCAGGCGTCGCCACTTCCACAGGTTCGCTCGCATCGTTACCGCTACGTTCGCAACTTCATGCTCGAGCGGCCGCTCCTACAAACCAACCCCTACAAAGAAGCGAGCTACCCGACGTCCCCGGTAATGTGCAAGCGCCACTCGGAGTGCTGACTGACGCCCCCCCATGCGAGGCTCCTCGCGCCGTCTCGCCCCCAACGTGAGCTGTACGACTCCGCTAGAGGAAGATGAATCCAAAGTCCGCCAGATCTAGGTACAAGAGGGTCAGCCGATCCACCGCAACGATGTACGCAACCAATGCCTCTAGCTCGGCCAGTGTGAACGGGTTGCCCTCGATGTTGCGAAGCTGCACGCCGCTCAGGTTACCGGTAAAGAACGCAACCTTGGTCCCGTTGAAGGTGACGTCACTTCCCGAAACTAGGGTGTCGAATTCATCGAAGAGCACGAGGGCGATGAGCGAATTCACCCCAGAGGCGTCGGCGAGCCTGAACTCGAAGGAGCCGGCACCCGACTGACCTGCCTGCTCGTAACCGACCAGGAATCCGCCGATCTCGAGAGAATACGCTATCAAGATGCTGGTCGGTGTCGCCTGGAAAACGAACTCGAAGTCGAATTGCGTCACGCCATCTGAGACGAATCCCGAGAACGTCACATCGAGGCTCGTCTGCGTGAAGGTGCCGGAGTTGTCGTAGGCAAGTACGGTCGCGCCGCCAGCAGTGGCGACCGTGATCGAGATGGCGACCGTCGGTGGTGTACCGGTATCAACGATGTCTACGTGGCCGATCTCGACAAGGGTTCGACAGGCAGACCCGAGATCGAGGGTTGGGGCGAACTCCTTGCGGCCCAGCCTTGAGCGTAGCAATGGCACTTTGGCGGTTCGCAGACTCCCTATCAAGTCGGGTCGGCTGGTCGTGAGATCAGAGCGCGTACCCGAAAAGCCGGGGAAGAGCCTCACTGAGCCAGGGCAGGTAGACGACCAGCAGCAGCGCGAGCACCATCACCGCATAGAAGGGGAGCAGTGCCCGCGTAACGGACGGCACGGTGGTCTTCCCGATCCCGCAGCCCACGAAAAGGATCGACCCGACGGGCGGGGTACAGAGCCCGATGCAGAGGTTGAGCACGATCATGATCCCGAAATGGAGCGGTGTGATCCCGAGTTGCACGGCCACCGGGAGAAATATCGGCGTGAAGATCAAGACGGCCGGTGTCATGTCCATGAAGGTGCCGATCACCAACAGCACTACGTTGATGAACAGGAGGATGAGAACGCGGCTCTCTGTAAGCGAGAGCATGAAAGCCGTGAGATTCCGGGGGATGTTCTCGTAGCTCAAGATCCAGGACAGGGCCGTCGACGTGGCGATCAGCAGCATCACGATGGCGGTCGTCTCCGCTGACTTGAGCAGGATGTCGGGGAGGTCGCGGAGGCGGACTTCGCGATAGACGACCACGGCGAGCACGAACGAGTAGACCACGGCCACGGCACTCGCCTCGGTGGCTGTGAAGATCCCGGCGACGATCCCACCCATGACGATCACGACCAGGATGAGACTCGGGATCGCAAGCAGAAACGCCCGCGCCCCTTCCGTCAGGTCGGGCCGTACGGCCCTGGGATAGCCGCGCCGGGCGGCCATCAGACCGGCCACCAGCATGAGCCCCATCCCCAGCAGGATGCCCGGCAGGTACCCGGCGACGAACAAGGCGGCGATCGAGACGCCGCCACTCGCCAGCGAGTACACGATCAACACGTTGCTGGGCGGGATCAGCAGGCCGGTGACCGAGCCGGTCATAGTGACGGCCACGTTGTAGTCCCGCTCGTACCCTTCTTTCTCCATCGCGGGGATCATGAACCCGCCGATAGCGGACGTGGCGGCCACCGCCGATCCCGAGATCGTTCCGAAGAACATGCTGGCGACGATGTTGATGTAGGCCAGCCCGCCCGCAAACCCCCCTACCACCACCTTGGCGAAATCGATCAGCCGCCGCGCGATGCCGCCTCGGGCAATGAGTTGCCCCGAGAGAATGAAGAACGGGATCGCGAGAAGCGCGAAGCTGTCGATCCCCGTCGCCATTCGAAGAGCCGCGGTGGTGACCGCGGCACCGGCCGGGATCGTGAATAGCATCGTGACGACCGTCGCGATCCCGATGCTCACGGCGATGGGCACGCTGAGCGCCAGGCACGCGAGGAAGGTCACGACCAAGAGCGCGATCGCCACGTTCATCAGCACTCGGTCCTTCGGGTCGCGACCGCCGCGATCGACCCCAGCGAGAAGACCATCATGAGTAGCCCGGCGAGAGGTATGGCGAGGTAGACGTAGCCCATGCGGAGGCCCATGGCAGAGGAGATCTGTTCCAGCTGAAAGGCGAGCTGCACGAGACGCAGGCCCCCGATCACCATCGTGGTAAGCGCGAAGAGCGCCACCAGGGTGTGGGCGACGATCGCCGCTCCCCGCTTCGCCGCGCCGCTGAGCCGCGCTGTGAGCAGGTCGATCCCAAGGTGAGCGCGGGTCCTGAGCGCGTAGGCAGCGCCCAACAGGCCGATCCAGATGAGCAGGAAGCCGGCGAGTTCTTCGGTGAACGAGCTCGGCGCGCGAAACACGAAGCGCGACAGCACCTGCCAGGTGACGTCCGCGACCATCGCGACCATGAGCAGCACGAGCAGCCATGCCAGCCCCCGCTCGATGCGATTTTCGAGGCGCTCCAGCACGGACGCTGGAGAACGCGAGGAAGCGCTCATCGGACCCGCTCGATCGCTCGCAGGAGGTCGTGCACCGGGGTACCGCGGTAGCTCTCGTGCATCGGCTGCACGGCGTTTCGGAAGGCGGCCCTGTCGGGCTCGATGATCTCGACGCCCGCGGCGCGCACCTGCTCCAGCGCATGCTGCGACGCCTGGCGCCACAGTCGCCGCTGTTCCGCCACGGAGGACGCCACCGCCGCCGCGAGCCAATCCCGCTCCTGTCGGGAGAGGCCCTCCCACACGCGGGTGCTGATGAGCAGGATGTCGGGTACCCAGGTGTGCTCGTCCAGCGTGTAATAGCGGCTGACCTCGTAGTGCCGGGAGAGGTAGAAGCTCGGCGGGTTGTTCTCCGCGCCATCCACCACACCCTGCTGCAGCGCGGAGTACAGCTCGCCCCAGTCGATCGGTGTGGCGGCACCGCCGAGGGTTTGCACCATGCGGGTCGAGGTGATGCTCTTCTGCACCCGGATCTTGAGGCCGCGGAGATCGTCGGGCGTCCGCACCGCCCTGCCGCGGGTGTAGAAGCTGCGGGGCCCGGCGTCGTAGTAGCAGAGTCCCCTCAGGTAGTACCGCTGGCCCGCGAGAAGAAGACGCCGGCCGATCTCTCCGTCCAAAACGCGCCACAGGTGCTCGTGATCGCGGAACACATAAGGGATGCTGAAGATCTTCATCTCGGGGACGAACGATTCCAGCGGACTGGCGGAGACTTTCGTCATCGCCAGGCTGCCGATCTGGAGCATCTCGATCAGCTCCCGCTCTTCCCCGAGTTGCCCGCTTGGGTAGATGTCGACGCGCATCCGCCCCTCGGATATCTCAGTCAACCGATCCGCCATGTGCACCATCGCTAGATGCACCGGGTGAGCGACGTCCAGTCCGTGGGCGAGCTTCAGAACCCGCGTATCGCTCTGCCCCTGGCAACCCGTTAGCACTACGAGGAACAGCGCGAAGACGAACCAGCCCGGCCGACCGCTCACTCGTCCTCCCTGGGGCCAACGATTGACGCCATGAAGGCCTTCAGCGGCTCCGCAAACTCCTCCCGCTCGAGCGCGAACGCGAGGACCGTCTTCAGGTAGTCCAGCTTGTTGCCGATGTCGTAGCGCTGCCCGTCGATCGGGACGGCGATGATCGGGGCCCGCTCGAGCATGCTGGCGAGCGCGTCGGTGAGCTGGATCTCGTCGTTCCTGCCCGGCCTTATGGAATCGAGCGCCCCAAACACGTCCGGGGTGAGCACGTAGCGCCCGGCGACGGCGAGCGTTGAGGGAGCTTCTCCGGGAAGCGGCTTCTCTACGAGACTGTCGACCCGATACAGGCGCTGGCCGAACGGCGTGCCGCCCACTATTCCATACCGGCCCACCTTTTCGACCGGGACGTTCTCCACCGCGATGACCGGCACCCTGTGCTCCTCGTATGCTTCGATCAGCCGCCGCGTGACGGGGGTCGGCGCATCGATCAGCGTGTCCCCGAGCAATACCGCGAAGGGTTGGTCGCCCACAAACGCCCGTGCACAGCGAATGGCGTCCCCCAGCCCCGCCTGCGTCGGCTGGCGGACGTAGTGGACCCTGGCGAGGTCGGCCAGGCTGCGGACGACGCGCAGGGCGTCTCCGTCCCCCCGCCGCTCGAGGTGCAGTTCCAGTTCGACGTTGCGGTCGAAGTGGTCCTCGATCGCCCGCTTGTCCCGGCCCGTTACTATGAGGATGTCCTCGACCCCGGCGTCTACGGCCTCTTGCACCACGTACTGGATCGCCGGCGTGTCTATGATGGGGAGCATCTCCTTCGGCTGGGCCTTCGTGGCCGGCAGCAACCGGGTGCCCACGCCCGCGGCGGGGATGACGGCCTTCGTGATCACGCGGCGCCTCCTCTAATGGACCTTGGGCTCTATGACCCGGGCGCCGAGTGCGCCCAGTTCACGCACGATCCGCTCGCGTACGGTGTCATCCTCACAGATGCCGACGATCGCTCCACCCGAACCAGTCAGCTTGGCCGAGGCACCGAAGTTTCTGGCCGTCTCGACCATCGCGCGGTCGCTCTCACTGATGGCCATGATGCGGCTGCGCAGATCGAAGTTCTGGTTCATGAGACGGGAGAGCCGCCCGTGGTCTCTTGCCAGCATCGCCTCCCTGCCTTCGTCCGCAAGCGAGGCGATGCGGGCCAGGGAATCCAGGACCTCGAGGTCGCCCTGCTCCCAGCGAATCCTGAGATCGTTCAGTGCTCGCCCGGAGACCTTAGCGGGGCGCGTCTGGTACGCCACGTATAGCCTCGGCAGAAGCGACGGATCGAGCACCTCGTAACGGCCGTATCCCTGATCGCGCATAAGCTCCCGCGAGAAATCCATGTACACGCACCCTTCGTACACCTGGGCCACCCGGTCCTGCAGACCCGCGGTGATACCCAGTTCGTCTACCTCAGCCGAGAGGATCAGTCCGGGCTGTTCCTGGCGGGGAATGTCGACCTCGTAGTACGCCATCAGGGCGCGGAGCATGGCGGTCACGATCGCGCTCGACCCGGCCAAGCCCACCTGGCGCGGGATGGACGACTGATAGCGGACCGTGAAGTTCCTCTTCCCGACAGCGATGCCGCGCTCGCTGCAGTAGTCGTGGAAGATCTTGATCGCCGCCTTCACCAGCCGCGCGCCCCCGTAGTACCCTTGCCGGCCTACGGACTCCACTAGGTCCTCCATGCTCCGGAAGACGTCGAGGTCACGCTCGTCCGGCTCGATGCGCAGCGCAGACGACTGTTCCAGCGCGACCCGCGCCGCGAAGTTGCGCACGACGACCGAGACGGTGCGGCCGAAGTAGCCGTCGGACGGATTGCCAACGAGGCCGGCCCGAGCGAAGGCGCTTCGTTCGATCACACGCTGCGACACGTCTTATGATCTCCCGAGTAGCCTGGTGCGTTAAACTGCAGGAAAATTGTCGGAATCGGCATCCTCGTCGACTTCGTCAACATGAGTCCAGTCCCCAACCTCGAGTGGGGGATGTCCGGAAGGCAGCCCCGACGGAAGAACATACCGCGGGGTCAGCTTAGGAGTCCACCTTAGGGTCGGCTGAAGTTGCGACGTAGATCTGGACACGCCGTTGCTCCGCGGGAGGAGACCGGGTGGCTCGCTCCGCGTTCCGGAGCTACTTAGATTATTGGCTCTAACGCCAGGTTGTGTACAGCCGGCGCCAGTAGCGCACTGAATTCCAGGCCCGGCGCGTCGCTTGGGCACTTAGGAACACACATGAACCAGCGGACCAACCTGAAGCCTCGACTTGCCGCGATCGATATCGGAACGAATACGATTCGCCTCGTCGTGGTCGAAGTCGACCAGGATGGCACGTTCCGGGTGCTGGACGAGGAGCGCGAGCAGACTCGCCTTGGGCACGGCCTGTACGACACGGGCCGCCTTGGCGAGGAGTCGATGGAACGGTCGTTGGAAGCGCTCGGCCGGATGAAAGCGATCGCCGAGGGCAAGAAGGCCTCTGAGATAAGAGCTATCGCAACGGCCGCGGTGCGCGAAGCTACCAATGGCCGAACGTTCCGTCGCCGGGCGGAGCGCCGCCACGGGCTACGCATACAGGTGATCTCGAGTCGCCAGGAAGCTCGGCTCGCCTACCTCAGCATGATCAGGCAGTTCAGCCTGGACGGTAGGCCTGTTGCGATGGTCGACATCGGTGGCGGCAGCATGGAGCTCGTTCTAGCTGCCGGCACTGTCGTGGACCGCGTGTACTCGCTACCGCTCGGCGCGGTGCGGCTCACCGAGCAGTACATCGATTCAGACCCGATCAAGGGCGAAGAGTGGAAGACGCTCCGCACGTCGATTGATAGAACCATCGATAAGGTGGTTGGAAAGCCTCCGCTCAGGACCCAAACCATGCTGGGTAGCGGGGGCACGTTCACCGCGCTCGCCTCCATGATCAAGAGCCAACGGGAAGGCCTGAACGGAGGAGTCCAGAGCTACTCGATGGATCGCGCCGAAGTCGGCGATCTGTTCAAGCGACTTCGGAAGGCACCGCTCGCCGAGCGACGGCAGATAGCGGGCCTCAACCCAGATCGAGCCGACATCATCGTCGCCGGCGTCGCCGCCGTCCTCCGTCTCGCAAATCGGTTGGGATGCGATGAGATACGCGTCAACGAGGGTGGCATCCGCGAGGGGTTGCTGCTATCGATAATCGCCGAGCACCCCATCGACGGTACGCCGACCCGGCCGTCGGTGGAGGACCGCATGGAGTGGGTCCACATGTTTGCTCGCAAGTGCCACTCGAACGAGTTGCACTGCGAGCACGTCGCTTATCTCGCAATCCGGATCTTCGACGGACTGAGAGAAGCGTACGCGCTTCCCGACTCGGGGCGCGCGATCCTCGAGGCTGCCGCCATTCTGCACGACGTCGGCTACTTGATCGGCCACGCGAAGCACCACAAGCATGCGTACCATTTGATAATGCATGGAGATTTGCCTGCATTCTCCGCGCGAGAGGTCGAACTGATCGCGAACGTGGCCCGGTATCATCGCCGCGCCTATCCCAAGGGGAAGCACCCTAATTACGCGCGACTGCAGAAGTCGGATCAGACCTTGGTCCGGTACTTGAGCGGCATCTTGCGCGTCGCGGACGGCTTAGACCGCACTCATACGCAAGCCGTCACTTCCGTGGAATGCTGGATTCGAAAGACCAAGATCCAAATGTCCCTGGAAGCGGACGCGCCGCCTCAGGTCGAGCTGTGGGACGCCAGCAGAAAGGCCGGGCTATTCGAGAAGGCGTTCAAGACCAGACTGAAGCTCGACTGGAAAGGCCCGGGCTCTGGGGTGGAGCTCGTTTTACCCCGCACGCCTCGCAAGCAGGTTGCGAAGGCTGCCAGGTCGTGAGATGGACGTCATCCTGATTCGGCACGCGATCGCGGAAGAGCGCGAAATCTTCGCACGCACCGGCAAGTCGGACGACCTCAGGCCTTTGACACCTCGTGGGCGGAAGCGCATGCGCCTGGCCGCGGCGGGACTGCACGCGTTGGTGCCACGAATCGACACGTTGGCAACAAGCCCGCTCGTTCGCGCGGTCGAGACTGCCCAGCTCATATCAGAGGCATACGGTGGACTCGACCTGGTCGAGATCGCCGAGATGACTCCGGCGGCAAGCTCGGACGACTTGTTGCGTTGGCTGGAAACCCGGGATAGTGATTCCACCGTGGCCGTTGTCGGACACGAACCTAGCATCAGCATGCACGTCAGCTGGCTCACAACGCGATCCGACGAGCCGTTTCTCGAGTTCAAGAAGGGCGGCGCTTGTCTGTTGACCTTCTATGACGACGTATACTCGGGCGGCGCATCGCTGCGCTGGATGTTGACGCCCGCGCAACTCCGTGCTCTAGGGGGCTAGCGTGGCGACGGTCTCTCGCGAACTGCTCGGCCGCCCCGTCGAAGAAACCGCCCGCATCCTCGCGCTCTCCTGGCTCGAGGAGGCGGACGAGGCCCTGGCGCGGCTTTCCGATCCCGCAGACGAGGAAGCGCTGCACGACTTCCGAGTATCGCTGCGCAGATTCAGGAGCTGCGTGCGCGCCTACCAGCCCCATCTCAAGGGGAGCGCACCTAAGAAGTCCCGCAAGCAGATGGGCGAACTGGCGTCGGCAACAAACGTGGGGCGAGACACCGAGGTACAGATCATCTGGCTCAATTCGCAGGTCAGCAAGTTGACGCCTCGAGAACGGAAAGGCCTGCGGTGGCTGCTGGAGAAGCTGGAGAAACGCAAGCAGGAGGCTTACGGCGAAGCGCAGCAGAGAATCGCGCGTGAATTCCGCGACGCAAGGAAGGCCGTCTCTTCGAGGCTCGGCTCTTACGAGCTCAACCTTTCGTCCGACGCCGTTTCTTCTCACAGGCCCTTTGTCGAAGTGACCGGCGAGCTAGTCGATGAACACGCCCGAGCCCTTCAGGCTTTGCTGTCAACCGTGCACTCGCCGAACGACGAAGACCAAGCGCACAACTCGAGGATCGCCGCTAAGAGACTGCGATACCTCATCGAACCGCTGCGCGAATCGGTTGACGACACGAAAGCGTTGGTGAAGAGCCTCAAGCAACTTCAAGACATCCTCGGCGAGCTGCACGATACGCACGTCCTGACCGACGAGGTGGCCGGGGCGACAGAGTCCGTGGCGGCGGAGCGAGCTCGGCGCCTGCACGAACTTGCTTTCGAGGAACAACCCGACGGCGCCCGCAGGAGAAGGGCAGCGACCGACGAAACTCGTGGCTTGCTGGCGCTGACACGACTATTGCGCGAGCGTCGCGATCGGCTATTTGCCAGGTTGCAGCGAAACTGGCTGGGCGAGGACTCAACGGGATTCTTCGATCGCGTCGGGGAATTGGCGACGCGAATGACCAGGCCGGGCAGCGAGGACACGGAAATCGAGCGCAAGTACCTACTCGCCGAGTTGCCCGAAGCGGCGCTTGCCGCCCCCAGCGTGCTCATCGACCAAGGCTGGCTTCCCGGCGGCAAGATCCAAGAGCGTTTGAGGCGGACCCGATCCCCGGATGGGGCCAAGTACTACCGCACCATCAAGTCAGGCCACGGAATCAGACGACTGCAGCTCGAGGAGCGGATCTCGCGCCGGCTTTTCGAGAAGCTCTGGCGGTTGACGGAGCGCGCTCGCATACGCAAGCGGCGCTACAAGGTACCCGATGGCGAGCTCGTTTGGGAGATCGACCACTTCACGTTGCCCAAGCTGGTGCTCGCCGAAGTCGAGCTTCCCCACGAGGGACACGAATTCGACATACCGGAGTGGCTGCAGCCGTTTGTGGTCAGCGAGGTGACGGGAGATCCCGAATACGAGAACGTCAACCTGGCTCGCAAGGCGGCGCGACGGAAGACTCGCAAGCGCAAGCCAACGAAGTCCAAGTAATCGTCAACGCCACCCGCAAACGCTGTCGGACCGCCCGGCTAGGCGGCCGACTCTCCTCCATCATCGACGGCCGTAGGCGGAGCCGAGATGGGCTCGAGTTGATCGACGGTCTTCTCCGCTTCCTGAGCCGAGCGGCGCGCCAGTTCCTGGAACACCATCTGTGAGCGCACGGCAGGCTCCCCGTCCGCCGGGGTGACGCGTTCGAAGACCCCGTCCCGGCCAAGTACCCGGGCTTTGACATTGTCGGCCAGCGCCACCGGTAAGATCTCCGTGACGATACGTTCCCTAAGGCGGGGGTCCTCCACCGGGAACATGAGTTCGATGCGACGATAGAAATTGCGCGGCATCCAATCGGCGCTGCCAAGGAAGATCTCAGGATCGCCGGCGTTCTCGAAGTAGAAAATGCGGCTGTGCTCGAGGAACTTATCCACCACGCTTCTGACGCTGATGTTCTCGGAAATGCCCGGCAGACCCGGCCGCAGACAGCAGATGCCGCGCACGAGCAGATCGATCTCGACCCCAGCCTGTGATGCGTCGTATAGCTCGTCGATGAGTGAGGGTTCTACCAGAGCGTTCATCTTGCCGATGATCCGTGCCGGTCGACCCGCCCTAGCGTTGTCTCGCTCACGCCTGACAAGCTCTACCATGTGCTCGCGCAAGCCACGAGGTGCTACAAGCAGCTTTCTCCACTCATATCCCTGGGAGTAGCCGGTCAGCAAGTTGAACAGTTCGCTGGCATCTTCCCCGAATGCGGGGTCGGCCGTGAACAACCCGATGTCGGTGTAGATGCGAGCTGTAGTCGGGTTGTAATTCCCGGTCGCCTGGTGCACGTACCGGCGAATTCCATCCGGCTCCCTCCTAACAACCAGCGCAATCTTGCAGTGGGTCTTCACGCCTACCACGCCGTATACCACGTGGACGCCCGCTTCCTCGAGCGTGCGCGCCCAGGCGATGTTGGTCGCTTCGTCGAACCGCGCTTTCAGCTCTACGAGAGCCGTAACCTGCTTGCCGTTGTCCGCGGCGCGCGCGAGGGCGTTGAGGATCGGGCTCGAGACACTGGTACGGTATAGTGTCAGCTTGATTCCCAGCACATCCGGATCGTCGGCTGTGCTGTCGATGAAGTCGACGACGGCCTTGAACGAGTCGTAGGGATGGTGGACCAGTATGTCCTGCTCGCGGATCGCATCGAACACGTTTCCCACGTCGGCAAAAGCGGGCGTCCTCCGCGGGACCAAGGCCTCGTCTCTGAGATGACGGAATCCATCGGCCGTGGCGAGGGTCGTCACGACGGTCAGGTCGACTGGCCCGTCGACCATGTAGCGGTCTCGCGGCTTCAGGTCCAGCACTTCGCACAGCAGTCGCACGAAGCGTTCATCGGCGCCGGAGGCGATCTCCAGACGAACAGCTTCCCCAAGCTGCCTCTCTTGCAGTGAATCTTCGATGGCGCTCAGGAGATCCTCGACCTCGTCCTCGTCTATTGTCAGGTCCGTGTTCCGAGTGACGCGGAAAACCGTCTTACAGACGATATCGAAGCCTCCGAACAATTCGTTCACGCGCTCGGCGATCAGATCCTCGAGCAGGATGAAGCGAAATCGCTCGTTGTCGGACGGCAGAACCACGACGCGCTCCACGATGGTGGGGACCTGAACCACTCCAAAGAGTTCCTTGGGGCCGCGCCCGTCGCGCTTGCGAAGAAGAACCGCGATGTTGAGGCTCTTGTTGTGGACATGCGGGAACGGGTGACCGGGGTCGATGGCAAGCGGCGTCAGCACCGGATAAACACTGCTTGAAAAGAGCTGGTCGACGTGCCGGCGCTCCAGATCGGAGAGCTCGCTGTAAGACACCCGCTCGATTCCGTGCTCTTCCAGAGCCGGCATCACCTCCCGGGCAAGGACAAGGTACTGATGGGCGACCAACTCGTGTGTACGCTCGACGATCATGCCCAGCACCGTTTCCGGGTCGAGCCCATCGGCGGCGTAGTCCTGCGGCTCTACACCGACCTTCAACTGCTCCTTCAAGCCCGCCACGCGGACCTCGAAGAACTCGTCGAGATTGGAGGAGAAGATCGAAAGGAACTTGGCACGCTCGAGAAGGGGTGTGCCCGAATCGCACGCCTCCTCTAGCACTCGCGCGTTGAACTCCAGCCAGCTTAGCTCGCGGTTGATATAGCAGTCGGAGGGATACCGCGGTTTGGGCCTATGCTTCTTCTTGATCTTGAACACGCCTTACAACCTCTATCTGCAATACCGGCGCGTCTCAAACCAAGCGACACGACGGCACCAGCATCCGCCTACGGTGTGAGGGCCCGCTCGACCTCCGCCCGCCTCAGTCTTCTCAGTTTTCAGCTGGGTTAGCTGAGATTGAAACTTCGCGCGGCCAACCGGGTTGGGGCCAACTAATAATGCTTATACCGAGCCCTGCGAAGCTGCAAGAACGACATCGTGCGCCCGAAGGATGCCCATGAGCATAAGTATTTGTTATTGTTGCGCTTAGGCCCATCAGGGGACCAGTGCAACAATATTTCGACAGCCTCGATATCCGGCAAAGCGGGCCAGCGAGCGCTGCCCTGGCCTGCGCAACCACTTTGTCCTTCGCATGGCCGGCCGGTTGTCGCCTGCGGCGAAGCGGCGACTCCAGACGAAGTCTGCAAGCCCGGGCCGCGAATAAGAACGGCTCCTGCGTGTATTAATCCATGGGAGGCGTCGGCGGCACTAGGCGCAATTCCTCTTGTTGCATATATTTGCGTCGTGTCACCGATCGTGGCCGTTACCGCTCCCGCCGCACTGCAGAGAGACCCCCGCTGCACACGTATCGCCCTCCCCAACAGACGGTCGTACAAACATGATCAGGCGCCCGCCGACTGGAGAACGTCATGAGCGAGTTTCTAAGCGTAATCGAGTGGTTCGATCAGACGGGCAAGGAGATCGTCCATCGCATACCACAGGAGGGGTCGGCCGACACCAAGTTCGGATCGCAGGTCATCGTGCGGGAGAACCAGGCGGCGATCTTCTTCCGTGACGGCAAAGGGCTGGACGTGCTGGGGCCCGGCCGTCATGAATTGAGTACCGCCAACATCCCGATCCTGACCAAGGTCATGTCCCTGCCGTGGGGCTTCACGTCGCCGTTCCGGGTGGAGGTCGTCTTCGTGAACATGAAGCTGTTCACCGACCTCAAGTGGGGGACGGCTCAGCCGGTGGCCTATCGAGACGAAGAGCTGGGCCTGGTGCGGCTGCGCGCATACGGGAACTACGCGATCCAGGTGCGCGAGCCGCTGGTGTTCGTGAACGCCATGGCGGGCACGATGGCGTCGTTCATGACCGGCGACATCAAGGATTA
>JBDHHL010000019.1:0-19418 GCA_039589375.1 Gemmatimonadota bacterium
CGGACGAAGCGGCGAACGGACCACGCTGAAGCTCGTCGGTGAGAAGGTTGGCGACCTGGACTTCGAGGCGCTGGCGGCGGACTTCGCGGCCCGGGACGCCCGCGGCGAAGGCATCGGCGTCCCGTCGCCTGAGGCGACCGTCGAGGCTGCCGTCGGCGGCGCCAACATTAGTATCGTCTACAGCCGACCCGCAAAGCGTGGCCGCGAAATTTGGGGCAATCTGGCGCCACTCAACGAAGTCTGGCGCACGGGAGCCAATGCGGCGACCGAGTTCTCAACCGATCGCGACCTCGATATCGGCGACGCCCTTGTCCCCGCGGGGACGTACACGCTCTTCAGCATCTACACGCCCGAGTCGACCCATCTGATCATCAACCAGCAGACCGGGCAGTGGGGGACGCAATACGATCAGGCCCAGGACCTGGCGCGTGTGGAGCTGGTTCGCGCGACTCTGTCGCAGCCGGTGGAGCGATTCACCATCGCGATCGAGCCCACGGATGACGGCGGCGAGCTGCAGCTGATCTGGGATACGACCCGGTTCTCGGTGCCAGTGAAGGTCCGATAGCCGGCCGATCGGCGGATGCATCTTGGATCACAGGGGGCGGGCGGAGGCGCGATGCCGCCGCCCGCCGCGCCGTCTCACCGTCGAGCGGACGGACGCTTCCGCAATCCCTGGCACATTGAGCGGTCGAACCGCTTCGGCGGGTTCTTGCGCTGGGTTCTAGTCGAGCGTCCGTTCAAGCGCCTGCCCCGCGATCCGGAGCCGTCGGCATTCCCCAGGGCCGCGCCCGAGTTCCCAAGTCCGCGAGCCCAGCCGGGAGCCCTTGTCGTCACCTGGGTCGGGCACGCGACGACTCTGCTGCAGCTAGGCGCGACAAACGTGCTGACCGATCCGATGTGGTCGGACAGAGCCTCGCCGCTGTCGTTCACCGGCCCGAAGCGCTGGGTGCCGCCCGGCATCCCGTTCGAGCACTTGCCGCCGATCGATCTGGTGGTCCAGTCGCACAATCACTACGACCATCTCGACGATCGCACCGTGCGGAAGCTGGCGGTTCGGTTCCCCGACGCTCGCTGGCTCGTACCCCTCGGTCTCGCCGCTTTCTTCCGAGGGCGGGGAGCTTGCCATGTCGAGGAACTCGATTGGTGGGAGGAGACAGGCGCCGCCGGGCTGAGCGTTGCGTGCGTGCCGGCCCAGCACTTCAGCAGCCGCAGCTTGCGCGATCGCAACGCGACCCTGTGGAGCGGCTGGACGCTGGACGACGGGAAGCGACGGGTCTTCTTCGCCGGCGATACCGGATATCACCCTGAGTTCTCCACTATTGGCCGGCGGTTCGGCCCGTTCGATGCCTCCTTGATGCCGGTAGGCGCCTACGAGCCGCGTTGGTTCATGCGCCCCGCCCACATGAACCCCGAGGAAGCGGTGCGGGCGTTCCAACGGTCGAACGGCGCCCACGCGGACGCCTCGGCACGCCACGTGATGGTGCCCATCCACTTCGGCACCTTCAAGCTGACCGACGAGGCGATGGACGAGCCGCCCGAACGAACCCGGCGGGCCTGGCAAGCTGCCGGCCTGGCCGAGGAGGACCTCTGGTTGCTTGCGCACGGCGAGACGCGCAGCTTGTAGGTCCTCGAGACGCACAACGAGGGCAGTGATTCGTACTACGGTCACCCGCAACCCGTGGGAGGAGCGATCATGGGCATAATCACTTGGATTCTGCTGGGGCTCATGGCTGGGGCCTTGGCCAAATGGATAATGCCGGGCAAGGATCCCGGAGGCCTCATCATCACGATCCTGATCGGCATCGCGGGCGCGGTGGTCGGGGGGTGGATTGGCTCGGTCGTTGGGTTTGGATCGGTGACGGGATTCAACATCGGAAGCGTCGCTACGGCGGTTGGAGGCGCCATCATCCTGCTGGCCGTCTACAGGTGGTTCAAGCAGTAGTCTCGATCAGGAACCGAAGTCGCGCCGGTCGGACGGAAACGGGAACCGGCGCTAGGGGCTGGCCGCGTGGCACGCGCGGCCAGCCTTCCTACCTGTAGAGCCATGGACCGCCGGCTCTGTGTGCGAGCGCCGCGTCCGCGCTCGCGAGCTAGTTCTCCTTAGCCTGAGGCGGCTGTAACGTTGGGTACTTGACCCCGAGCTGCTCTAAGTAGCTGCCGTACTTGGTCTCGTCGTAGTAGTACTTCTCGAGCAGCGGCCGATAGCGATCCATGATCTCGCGGTTCAGGTCGATCGCGGGTTCATCCTGCTCGGTGATGAACGGCGTGTAGGTGATCTCCTTGGTCTGCTCCTCTCGGAAGTACTCCCATGCCTGCTCGACCAGTTCCGGCTTCACGAACAGTTCCAGAGTAGTCATGGCCATGACCTTGGCGCCGGCCGTGGCTCCTTTGTGAGCGATGGGCGTGGCCATGGCCACCGCGCTCGACCAGTGGTGGCCCGGCAGCCCCGGGGCGTTAGACGGGAAACGGAGCGTGACGGTCGGGACGGTCCAGGAGACGTCGCCGATGTCGTCCGAGCCGCCGCTCCGGCGCCGCTCCGGCGGTGGGCCGAGCGAATCCAACTCCGTGCGCAGGCCGTCCTCGTCGCTGTCCATGATCTGCTGGACCGCTCTGGCGAGGGCCTGATCCTCCTCGCTCCACGTTGGCAGGCCGACCGTCTTGATGTGCTCGTACATCGTCTCGGCGATGACCTTGTTGAAGTGCCGCGGCCACGCCGCCCCGAGGATGCGATAGCTCATCTCGGTGTCGGTCATCAGGGCGGCGCCCTTCGCCATGTTGACCCCGATCTCGAAGTTGCGCTTGATGTCGGGGTAGTCCATCTCGCGGAAGTAGTACCAAACGGATGCCTTCGATGGCACCACGTTCGGCTGATCGCCGCCTTCGGGGATAACATAATGAGAGCGCTGGTCCGGTCGCAGGTGTTCGCGTCGGAAGTTCCAGCCGACGTTCATCAGTTCAACGGCATCCAGCGAGCTGCGGCCGCGCCACGGGGCGCCCGCGCCGTGGGCCGCCTGACCCTCGAACGTGAAGAGCACCGACACCAGGCCGGTTCCGTTCGCCGGCCCCCAGGTGACGCTCAGGTTGTTGCTGACGTGCGTGAACAGCACGGCGTCGACCTCATCGAACATCCCGTCCCGGACGAAGTATGCTTTGGTCGCCACCAGCTCCTCGGCGACGCCGGGCCACAGCATGAGGGTTCCGCCGATGCCCTCCCGCTCCATGACTCTCTTCAGCGCGATGGCCGCCGTGACGTTTACCGCCTGCCCGGAGTTGTGGCCTTCCCCATGGCCGGGAGCGCCCTCGACGAGCGGCTCGTGGTAGGCGACGCCGGGCCTCTGGTTCGACTTCGGGATTCCGTCGATGTCGCTGCCGAAGGCGATGACTGGCTTGCCGGACCCCCAGCGCGCCACCCAGGCGGTGGGGATGCCCGCGAACCCTTCGTCGACCTCGAAGCCGTGATCGCGCAGGACTGAGACCAGGTAGCGCGACGTCTCGTATTCCTGGAACCCGAGCTCGGAGAAGCTGAAGATCTTGTCCACCATTACCTGCGTGAGCTTCGCCATCGACTCGACCTCCGCTTCGACCTCGCTAAGGAGAGCTTGGAGATCGGCGCTGTTCGATTGGGCGATGGCTGAATCTCGAGGGGCCAGGAGCAAGGAAACCGCACACACCATTAGCATCGCGCCAATGCTCTTCATCGTCGCCTCACCGTTTAGGGTTGTAAGGTGTCAGGTGACGTATAGCACGTGTGGAGTATGCGTGACAAGAGCCGCGCTGCTGGCCAAGATGGCCGGCGACAGCAGCGACCGCTGCCGGATTCCAGTTCTATTCGTCTCCGAGGACTGCCATCGGCTCGATCCGGAGGACGCGGCGGGCCGGCAGGTACCCGGCCAAGAGGGCTACGCCTGCCATCGCCATCGTCGAGAGGACGAACACCTGGAGGTCCGTTGAGCCTACTTGGAACAGCATTCCCGTCAGTAGCCGGGCGCCACCCAGCGATGCCGATAGGCCTAGGATGAGCCCTACCGCCGAGAGCGCCATCGCCCGGCGCAAGACCAGGCGCTCGACCTGAACGCGTTGGGCCCCGAAAGCCATCCTCAAGGCGAACTCCTTGGAACGGCTGGCGACGGCGAAAGACATGACGCCGTAGACCCCCGCGGACGCCAGGAGGATCGCAATGAACGAGAAGGCCGCGAACAACCAGGTGTAGAAACGAAGCTGCCAATTCGCCTCGAGCATTGCCCGTTCCATGGTGCGGGAAGCGGAGATGGGAACACCGGGGTCTATGGCATGGATGGAACTTCGCAGTTGATCGAAGGCGGCTCGAGGCGCGAGGGTCGTGCGCGCGACGAGGAAGAAATTGAAGGCCAGATCCCTCTCGAGCGGTTCGTATACCGCTGGTCGAGCCGGTTGTCCGTATCCGTCGGTGAAGGTATTGCCGACCACACCGACGACGGTGGCCCACTCCTCCTCTGTAGAAGGTGGCCCGTCGCCGTGGGTTATTCGATTTCCAACCGGATCTTCATCCGGCCAGTGCCGCCTGGCGAACAGTTCGTTGATGATCATCGTGCGGGGCGCACCCTCCACACCGTCCGCATCAGTGAAATCTCGCCCTCGGAGTAGCGGTATTCCCATTGTGCCGAAATAGCCGGCCGAGACGTAAGAGAACGGGTAGATGGGCCCCTTGTCAGAGCCCAACTGGGCGCCTTCCGGATAGAAGTTCCCGTCACGCGGCATCCTCCCAACGGGCAAATCCGTTACGATGCTGGCATCGCTGATTCCCGGAAGGGACTTGGCGTTCTCCAGCACCCGTTGGTAGAACCCCTGCAGCATTCCTGCTTCCAGATAGCGCACCTCGGGTAGGCTTAGCTGAAGGGATACGACGCCCGACGGCTCGAACCCGGGATCGACACGCATCTGCTTCACCAAGCTCTTGAACATGAGGCCGCCTCCGATGAGCACGGCCAGAGCCATCGCGAGCTCGAGGGCCACAAGCGTTGAGCGAATGCGCTGCTTGCCCAAGCCGCTCGAGATGCGTGAGCTTTCGGCGCGCAGAGTACGGCCCACGTCGGTCCTAGCCGCGCCGATCGCCGGTCCGAGGCTGAAGATCACGCCGCTCGCCACGATGATCCCTGTGATGATCAAAGCCGGGGCTGGCCTGACCGCGAAGGACAGGTACGAGGGCAGCGCCACAGGGGATAGGCCAATGAGCAAGTCCCGGCCGAACAGACCGATGATCACACCGAGGACGCCGCCAAGGAAAGACAACGTGATGCCCTCGGTGAAGAGCTGGCGAACGATGCGCGATCGCCCCGCTCCCAGAGAGGTTCGCACGGCCATCTCCCGCTGGCGCGTGGTGTTCCGAGCCATGAGGAGGTTGGCGACGTTCGCACAAGCCAGTAGCAGCACCAAGCAGGCGACGACGTAGAGCGCAACAGCGGCCGTCCTCCAGTCGCCCAGAAGCCAGCTCCTAAGAGGCAACACTCGCGCTCCGAGAGCGTCGGTACTTCCCCAGTGCACCTCTCCCAATTCCCTGGCTATCCGGACCATGTCGGCCTCGGCAGCCTCGATTCCGGTTCCAGGGCGCAGTCGCCCGATCACACCGATGCTGTTCCTGCCCCGATTCTCCGTTCGACTCAACCTGAACGGCATCCATACGTCTGACGCGTCGGGAAAACGGAAGGAAGAGGGTAGAACGCCGATGATCGTGGCGGACTCCCCATCCAGGGTGAGCGTCTGTCCTAGCACACCCGGATCGCCCCCGAAACGCCCTTGCCACAGTCCAGCGCCGATCAGCACAACCCGTTCCGCTCCCTCTCCCTCCTCCTCGGGTCGAAAGCCTCGGCCAACCAGCGGTTGAACGCCGAGTGCGGACAGGAAGTCCGCTGAAACCTCGCAACCCAGGATTCTCTCAGGCTCACTTTGGCCCGTGAGGGCATGGGGGCCGTATAGGAAGCCGGCCAGGTGTGAGAAGGTGCGGTTCCTCTCCTGGAAGTCGACAAGGTCGGGATAGGAGAACCCCATCCGTTCGATCTGCCAAGCTGGGGCAGTCTCTTCTATAAAGAGCAGACGATCGGCGGATGGGTAAGGCAGCGGTTCGAGGAGGACGGCATAGAATAGGGTGAAGACCACGATATTCGCGCCGATACCGAGAGCCAGGGAACCGACCGCCATGCCAAAGAAGGATAGGTGCTTTCGGTACGACCGGATGGTGAAGCGCGCATCGCGCAGAATAGAGCCTAGGGTCTCTATCATCACTAACCCCCTGCAAGTGCCTAGCCAATCTGTCGCGGAGAGGGGCAAGAGAGATGCCAGCGTAGGCCCGGATCCTCCGTGCTATAACCTGTTGCCACACAACTACTTGAGAAGACCGTCGCGTCGCGGCGACCCGGGCGAGTGTTCGCTCTCGGGAATGGGTGTCTCGCCGCCGAACGGAAAGAGCTCTCGGGGTCCGGCTTCCTTGACTTGGCCCTGGCTTCCGCTGGACGCAGTCAAAAGAGGGAGATCGAAGAAGGGGATCCGTAACTCGTGCCCGGGGAAGCCCCCGACGGACCGGTTCGGCTCTCGGTCGGGTCTGGCGCGACCTGCCCGATCCTGTTACTAGCAACGCATGACTCTGCTCCATCTATTTCGGGCGCCCGGTCTCTCGGAGGCCAGCAGGGGCGCACTGCTCCAAATGGCCCGGCAGCGCGTCTCTCCCGATGTCCACGGTATCGATACCGAGTACTGCTTCAACATCGAGGTCGCGGATGAGCTGACGGCGGCCGAATTTCGGACCCTGACCTGGTTGCTGAGCGAGACGTTCGAGCCGGAGCGATTCGGCGGCGATAGCTTCCTGGATCCAGGGGCTGGGGCCCTGCTAGAGGTGGGTCCGCGGATGAACTTCAGCACCGCCTGGTCCACCAACGCGGTCTCCGTCTGCCACGCGTGCGGGTTGCGGAAGATCCGCAGGATCGAACGCTCGCGGCGCTACCTGCTGAAGGGCGTGACGAAGCTGAGCGACGACCGGGCGTGGGCCTTCCTGTCGGAGGTGCACGATCGGATGACCGAGTGCCCCTACCCGGAGCCGCTCAAGAGCTTCGAGTCAGGGGTAAGACCCGAGCCGGTGGCCGAGATCCGGCTGATGGAGGAGGGGAGGGCGGCGCTCGAGCGAGTCAACCGGGAGATGGGGCTCGCCTTCGATGAGTGGGACCTCGACTACTACACCAACCTCTTCCGGGACAGGGTCGGCCGTAATCCCACCAACGTCGAGTGCTTCGATATCGCCCAGTCGAACAGCGAGCACTCGCGGCACTGGTTCTTCACGGGGCGGTTGGTTATCGACGGGGAGGAAGTCCCGGCCAAGCACCTGATCGCGCTGATCCGCGAGCCGCTCGAGGCGAACCCCAACAACAGCGTCATCGCCTTCAAGGACAACTCCAGCGCAATCCGAGGCTATCCGATCACGGCAATTCTGCCGTCAAAGCCTGGTGACCCCTCGCCGTTCATGGCATCGGACCTCGACTACCACATCATCTTCACGGCCGAGACCCACAATTTCCCGTCGGGCGTCGCGCCGTTTCCAGGAGCAGAGACGGGGACGGGCGGCCGTATCCGTGACGTCCATGCAGCGGGTCGCGGCTCGCTGTACGTGGCTGGCACCGCGGCGTACTGCGTGGGCAACCTGAGCATCCCGGGCTACGAGCTTCCCTGGGAAGACCGCGACTTCCGGTACCCGGGCAACCTCGCCACGCCGTTGGAGATCGAGATCGAGGCGTCGAACGGCGCGTCCGATTACGGCAACAAGTTTGGCGAGCCGGTGATTCAGGGCTACACGCGGTCGTTCGGGATGCGGCTGCCGAGCGGTGAACGGCGCGAGTGGATCAAGCCGATCATGTTCACCGGCGGCATCGGCCAGATCGATGCGCGGCACACCGAGAAGGGCGCTCCAGAGAAAGAGATGCTGGTCGTCAAGATCGGTGGCCCCGCCTACCGCATCGGGATGGGTGGTGGCGCGGCCTCCAGCATGGTGCAGGGCGAGAATGTCGAAGAGCTCGACTTCAACGCGGTGCAGCGCGGCGACGCCGAGATGGAGCAGAAGGTGAACCGCGTCATCCGCGCCTGCGTGGAGCTTGGCGACGGAAACCCCATCGTCAGTATCCACGACCAGGGTGCCGGCGGCAACTGTAACGTGCTGAAGGAGATCGTCGACCCGGCGGGAGCGAAGATCGAGATTCGCCAGGTTCCTCTGGGGGACGAGACGCTTTCGGTCCTCGAGATCTGGGGCGCCGAATACCAGGAAAACGATGCGCTGCTGCTGCGGCCGCAACACGCGGATCTGTTCCGGCAACTCTGCGAGCGGGAGATGGTCACCTATGCGTTCGTCGGTCGGGTGACCGGGGACGGTAGGATCGTCGTCTATGACGAGCAGGACGGTTCCACACCGGTGAACATGGGCCTCGACGCCGTCTTGGGCGACATGCCGCAGAAGTCCTTCGAGCTCGAACGAATCCCACCGAAGCTCGAGCCGCTGAAGCTGCCCGATGGGCTCACGGTCAGGACTGCCCTCGACCGCGTGCTGCGCTTGCTTTCTGTGGGCTCGAAGCGCTTCCTCACTACAAAAGTGGATCGCAGCGTGACCGGCCAGATTGCGCGGCAGCAGTGCGCTGGGCCGCTGCAGGTCACCGTCGCCGATGTGGCGGTCATCGCCCAGAGCCACTTCGGGACCACCGGCGCCGCCACCGCGATCGGCGAGCAACCGATCAAGGGCCTGGTGGACATGGGCGCGATGGCCCGCATGAGCGTGGGTGAAGCGCTGACCAACCTGGTCTGGGCGCAGGTGAGCGCTCTGGAAGATGTGCGCTGTTCCGGCAACTGGATGTGGGCGGCGAAGCTGCCTGGCGAGGGTGCGGCGCTGCACGATGCGGCGGTCGCCATGCGGGATATGATGCTGGAGCTGGGCGTCGCCGTGGACGGTGGCAAGGACAGCATCTCCATGGCGGCGCGGGCCCCCGGCCCGGACGGTGCGGACGAGACTGTGAAGGCGCCGGGCTCGTTGGTCATCTCCGCCTACGTCACGTGCCCCGACATCACCAAAACGGTGACGCCCGACCTCAAGCTGCCCGGCGCCGGGCGGCTGCTGTTCGTCGATCTGGGTCGTGCAAACCACCGGCTGGGTGGATCGGCTCTGGCGCAGGTTTATCGGCAGGTCGGCGACGTATCGCCCGATGTCGAGGACGCGAAGCTGCTCGGCCGCGCGTTCAACGCGGTGCAGGAGTTAATCGCGGCGGGGAGGGTTTCCGCGGGCCACGACCGTAGCGATGGCGGCCTGGTCACGACGCTTCTGGAAATGGCCTTCGCGGGCAACTGCGGAATCGATATCGATGTTCGGGTGGCCGAGACCGACGATCCGATTGCGTTCCTGTTCTCCGAGGAGCTGGGCCTGGTCCTGGAGGTGGCTCCGGAGAACGAGGCGTACGCTCTCTCCACCTTCGTGAAAGCCGGCGTCCCGTGCGTCGTCATGGGCGAAACGGCGGCCGACGGTGCCGTCCGAGTGAGGTTCAACGGCAGAGAAGTGCTAGCGGACGACGCCTCGGTACTACGGGACGTGTGGGAGGAGACGAGCTTTCGGCTCGATCGGCTTCAGGCCAATCCCGATTGCGTCGATCAAGAGCGGACCGGACTGTCAGGCCGCACCGGCCCCAAGTTCCACGTTCCCTTCAAGCCGAAGCCGACCGCCAAGGTGATCCTGGACAGCAGAGATAAGATCCCGGTAGCCATCCTGCGCGAGGAGGGTAGCAACGGCGATCGCGAGATGACGTCGGCCTTCTATGCCGCGGGCTTCGAGCCGTGGGATGTGGTGATGTCCGATCTGCTGACCGGGAGGGTCAACCTACGGAGCTTCCGCGGTATCGTGGCGGTGGGCGGTTTCAGTTACGCCGACGTTCTGGACTCGGCGAAGGGGTGGGCAGGGGTCATCCGCTTCAACGAAGGACTATGGAGCCAATTCCAGAAGTTCTACGAGCGGCCCGACACGTTCAGCCTTGGCGTCTGTAACGGCTGCCAGCTTCTGGCGCTACTGGGTTGGGTACCGTGGCCGGGGATTCCGGACGTGCAGCAGCCTCGGTTCATCCAGAACGCCTCCGGGCGCTTCGAGTCGCGTTTCGCGGCGGTCCAGATCCAGAAGAGCCCCTCGATCATGCTGGATGGGATGGAGGGCGCCACGCTGGGGATATGGGTCGCCCACGGCGAAGGGCGTGCTTTCTTCCCCGAAGGTGGCGTGCTCGATCGTGTGGAGGCGGAGCAGCTGGCGCCGATTCGCTTCGTCGATGACGATAACTACATCACAGAGGCCTATCCCTTCAACCCCAATGGTTCTCCTCGCGGGGTCTGCGGCCTTTGCTCGCCGGACGGGCGGCACCTGGTGATGATGCCCCATCCCGAGCGCGCCTTTCTCAAGTGGCAGTGGGGTTGGATGCCGGAGGGCATGAAGCGCGACCTGGAAGCATCACCCTGGCTGAGGATGTTCCAGAACGCCCGGGAGTGGTGTGAGCGAGCCCGCTAGCATAGGGTGCTCGATCCTAGGGCGCACCAGGGTTTGACCAGCGTTGTCACTGCGAGTTTGCCGCCGCCGAGGTGTGTAGCTCCGCCACGCGGACGTTCGGGTTTGAAACAGCCGATTCCCGCCAGCGGACAGTATCCCAGATAGCCCGATTATTTTCGACCTCGCAACTTCATTCATAACAATCAGTTACACGGTCGTCCATTCAGCGTCGTTTGGCACTGCTCTTGCCCCTCTTCTAGCCGACCAATCGGAGCGAGGTGGCTATGAGCATATTCGCGGACTTCTCCTGTGCCCTGATGCAAGCGGTTTCGGGCTGCGCGTTCAACGTAATCATGGTGGGCGCGCTCGTTACGGTTCGTGGCCACGTCGCCTTGCCTCTCTCCTTCGCCGTCGTGGGCATCGGTCTGGCCCTCGCCGTAGGGACCTTCGGGGTGCTGAGCTTCCGGGCCAGCCAGCGACTGCAGCGCGAGGCCACGCAGGATTCGGCGCCCGGCTAGTCGACGGGAAGAAACTGCCGGCCCAGCCTGGCCGTACTGTCCCCTGGACCCCAACCACATCGAGCCGACCCGATCGCGGCCCGCTTCCGAATAGTGTGTCCACTCGCGTGTATGGCTTAGTAGACGTGAGCGAACGCCGCTTTGCGCGGGCGTGATAATCGCTTCTTGGTAACTGGCTATGAACGCTGTCGAGATACGCGACGTCACCAAGACGTTCGGCAAAGTCACAGCTGTCGACGGTCTTTCTCTGGACGTCCCGCGCGGTAGCGTCTACGGCTTCATCGGCCCGAACGGGTCGGGGAAGACGACGACGCTGCGCATGATCATGAACATCTACCACTCGGACCAAGGCTCGATCCGAGTATTCGGCGAAGAGCTGCGTGGCGCTTGTACGGACCGCATCGGCTACATGCCGGAAGAGCGCGGACTGTACAAGAAGATGAAGGTGCGAGACGTGCTTCGCTTCTACGGCGAGCTGAAGAACGGGAATGGCGTGAAGGCGGAGGTTGACCGCTGGCTGGACAGGCTCGATCTGACGGACTGGGCCGGCAGGCCGGTGGATGCTCTGAGCAAAGGCATGGCGCAGAAGGTCCAGTTCATCGCCACCGTCGTTTCCCGTCCCGAGTTGGTGATTCTGGACGAGCCGTTCACCGGGCTCGATCCGGTCAACGCCGACGTGTTGCGCGAGGCCGTGCTGGAACTTCAGGGGCAGGGCACAACCGTGATCTTCAGCACGCATGACATGAACGTCGCCGAAAAGATGTGCGACTTCATCTTCATGATCTTCAAGGGCACCAAGGTACTGGACGGCACGCTCGCCGCGATCCAGGATCGATACGGCAGCGACACGATCCGCCTTCGAACCGACGGTGGCGCCGAGCTTCTCGCCGGCGTCGCGGGCGTGGAGAAGGTGAGCAACTTCGGCCGCTTTCAAGAGCTGCGCATCTCACCGGACCGCGACCCCCAGCAAGTGGTCACCGACATCATGGCGCGCACGAAGGTGCACAGCTTCGAGTTGGCGCGCCCGTCTCTGCACGACATCTTCGTTCGCATAGCCGGCCCGGAAGCGCAGGAGGTGGAACGTGAATAAGGTCCTGCGAATCGCCAAGCGCGAGTACTTGGCGACGGTCCGGACCAAGGGCTTCATCCTCGGGCTCGTTCTGGCGCCGGTGGTGATGGGTGGTTCGGGGATAGCGATGGCGCTTCTGGAAGGCCACGTGGACACCAGGGATCGGGTGCTGGCGATCGTCGACCGTTCCGGACTGGTTGCCGAGGCGCTGGTGGAGGCGGCGGAGACGCGCAATGAACGGGAAGTCCACAACGAAGAGACCGGAGAGAAAGTCCAGCCGGGCTATGTCATCGAGGTCGTTCCACCCAACGAACTGGATCCGCAAGCGCAGAGACTCGAGCTGTCGAACCGGGTGCGCAGCGGCGAGCTCCACGCCTTCATAGAGGTCGGCCTGGGTGTGCTCCATCCGCGAGGGGACACGGCAACCTCTCGTATCGGCTACTATGCCGAGAACGCCGCCGTCGATGACATTCGGCGCTGGGTCGAGCGCCCCATCAACAACCAATTGCGCTGGTTGAGGCTAGGTGAAAAGGGCGTCGCTGCCTCAGTGGCGCCCGACATGTTCGACTGGGTCGCGGCGGGGCCGATGGCCTTGGTATCGGTTGATCCCGAGACAGGCGAAGTGCGGCAGGGACGCCGTACCAATGAGCTTGAGGCCCTCGCCGTCCCACTGATCCTGCCGATGTTGATGTTCCTGATGATCATGATGGGGGCCGTACCGCTGCTGAACGCTGTCGTGGAGGAGAAGTCACAGCGGATCGCCGAAGTGGTTCTGGGATCGGTTCGGCCCTCGCAGTTCATGGCCGGAAAGGTCGTGGGCGGCGTCGCTGTGTCCCTGACGGGCGCGGCCTTCTATATCGTCGGCGGGGTAATCGCGCTAACCCACCTGGGTCTTTCCGAGCACATCCCCTTTCGCATACTACCTTGGTTCGTCGCCTACATGCTCATGGCGATCGTCATGATCGGAGCGGTCAACCTCGCTTTCGGGTCGGCGTGCAACGATGCACAGGAAGCACAGTCCCTGATGCTACCGGTCATGCTGCCGTTGATGGTCCCGATGTTCGTGATGGTGCCGGTGCTCCGGCAACCGGACAGTTTCTTCGCCACAGTGCTCTCGCTCATCCCGCCATTCACGCCGATATTGATGTTGCTGAGGATGGCGGTGCGAGAAGGTGTCCCCCTGTGGCAACAGTGGGCCGGCCTGGCGGGCATGCTGGTCGCCGCTCTGATTGCTGTGTGGATAGCGGGTCGCGTCTTTCGGGTCGCCATTCTGATGCAGGGCGTGCCACCAAAGGTCGGACATCTGTTCCGGTGGGCGTTCCGAGGTTGAGCGGTATCCACGTCACGCGGGTCTAACCTGCGGGGGAACCGCGTCTGCTAACATGGCCCGGAAAGCGTTATCTCATCGCCGGCGGCATCGCGACGGGGCAGAGTCGCGGGCGACCATAGGTCGTCGTTCCCGGTGGCTGCGGCCGTGGGAAGGCGTTATTAATTGGACATCACATCTGTTCTTCCAGGCGCCATCCTCGTGCCGGAAAAGCCCGAACGACTGGGAGCCATGGACGCATCAGAAATCCGCTTTCCCGCTGTGGCCGGCCACTTCTACCCCGGCGACGCCGGTGAGCTCGGCGAGATGGTCGAGGTCTTCCTGGCGGATGTCGAGGAGCAGCCGCGACCGGCACGAGCCGTCATCGCTCCGCACGCGGGCCTCATCTACTCGGGCCGGTGCGCGGCGCAGGTCTTCGGGAGGGTCGAGTTTCCTCCCGTCGTCGTCATCCTGGCTCCGAACCACACGGGGTTGGTGGCGGCGCCGGGTGGTGCCAGCCTTTGGGCACGTGGGGCGTTCGAGACCCCGCTCGGGTCGATACCGGTCGCGACGGAGTTCGCCAAAGCACTAGAAGAACGCTGTGCGCTCGTTCAACACGATCCGGCGGCGCACGCGCGCGAGCACGCGGTGGAAGTTGAGCTACCGTTCTTGGCAAAGCTCGCGCCGAACTCTGCCATCGTTCCAATCGTGATCGCCTGGGATGACTGGAAGCGGAGCCGGGAGCTTGCGACGGCTCTTGCGCAGCTGGCCAGCGAGTGGCCGGAGGATGTGGTCTTAGTCGCCTCGTCCGACATGACGCACTTCGAGTCGGCGACGGCCGCTGCTTCGAAGGACCGGGTCGCCCTTGCGGCCATGGAGCGTCTCGACGGCGAGGCATTGCTCGAGACCTGCAGCCGGGAGCATATCAGCATGTGCGGGCGCGGGCCGGCCGCGGTCGTGATCGAAGCCGCACGACAGCTCGGCGCAACGCGGGGCGAAGTGGTCGACTACCGGAACAGCGGTTGGGTGACGGGCGATGACTCCAGCGTCGTCGCTTACGCTGGCGTGGTGGTCCGCTAGCTTGGCCGGCCAATAGCGATCACGTTCGCATGGCCGATAGCCAGACGGCGCGAGACCAGGGCGAGACGCAGCTCCTTCGCGATCCAAATCTGCACGTAATATTCGGCGTAACACTGATGGCGGTGCTCGGTGTGTCGAGCATCACGCCCGCCTTCAACGAGATCGCCGATGCCTTCAGCCTCACTCCCGGTAAGGTCGGCCTGCTGGTCGCCGTCTTCACGCTGCCGGGGGCTACTCTGACACCGATCCTGGGCGTTGTGGGCGACCGCTACGGGCGCAAACGCGTGCTGGTCCCCTGCCTGATTCTCTTCGCCGTGGCCGGAACAGCTTGCGGCTTCGCACGCAGCTTCGAGCACCTGCTTTGGCTGCGGCTGCTACAAGGTGTAGGGGCGGCGGCGCTGGGTGCGCTCAACATCACGCTCGTCGGCGACCTGTACTCGGGGTGGAACCGGGCCACGGTGATGGGCTACAACGCCAGCGTGCTGAGCATCGGGACCGCGATTTACCCGGCGGTAGGCGGCACGCTGGCGCTGTTCGGCTGGTTCTATCCATTCTTTCTTCCGATCCTGGCAATCCCGGTCGCGTTCCTGGTACTACTGCGTCTCGAGACCCCGGGGCTCTCCAACGAACAGAGTCTCGGTGACTATCTGCGCAACACATGGATCAGCATCAGGAACCCGAACGTCCTGGGGCTGTTCCTCGCCAGCCTGATCACCTTCGTCATCCTATACGGTGCCTGGCTCACGTATCTGCCGTTCCTGGCACGACGGTCATTCGGCATCTCGCCGGCGGCGATCGGGCTGCTCTTCTCGGCCACGTCTATCGCGACGGCGCTGACCTCATGGCGGCTCGGGAGACTGACGCGCCGATTCTCGTCGCGAAAGCTGGTCTACGCTGGGTTCGCGCTCTACGCGTTGACGATGGTCATGCTCCCATTGGCGCCCAGCCTGTTGCTTCTGATGGTGCCCGTCGTGCTCTTCGGAGTGGCGAACGGCATCAGTATCCCGAGCATCTTGACGATGCTGACGGGCCTGGCGCCGGCGGAGTATCGGGCCGCATTTATGTCGGTGAACGCCATGGTGCTGCGTATGGGTCAAACGCTGGGGCCGCTGGTGGCCGGCGCCATGTTGCAGGTCCGCGGCCTGGCCGGCGCGTATTTCGGTAGCGCGTTGCTTGCCGTGGCGACGCTAGGCATCATCGGCACCGTGGTGAAAGATAAGTAGTGAGCGTGTCCGTCCCGACACGTGCGACTAACCGCCGCTCACGAGATGGAGGAACATCCATGAGGGCTCGAATATTTCGTTCATGGTCTCCTTTCGTCCCCCTATTAGTGGGGCTGACCGTGCTGTCGCTTGCCGCTACGGATCGGAAGCCCGTGGAGTTCGAGCGCTTCTTCGCGGACAAGACGATGCGCGTCGACTACTATCATACCGGCGACGCTTCGCACGAGGTCTTGAGCCTCGAGCGGGTGGTGTCCGACGGGCCGTGGGCGGGCAGCAAGCAGCGGCTGACCGATGACACGAACTTCGGAAGGTACTTCTTCGATGTCGTCGATGCCGAAAGCGGCGAGCGCATCTACTCCCGCGGCTTCGCGTCGCTGTACGGAGAGTGGGAGACGACCGGCGAGGCGAGGGAGATGCATCGGACTTATCACGAGTCGCTGCGATTCCCGTGGCCGAAGAACCCGGTGAAGGTCGTGCTGAGGAAACGAGATGACCTGACGACGTTCCACGAGATCGGGAGCTTCGACATCGACCCTGCGTCGCGTTCGATAAACCCGGCGGACCTGCCGCCGCTGGGCAAGGTCTGGACCCTGTTCGAAAGCGGGCCGCCGAGCGAGAAGGTCGACATCGTCATTCTGGGTGAGGGTTACGCCGAAGCCGAGTTGCAGAAGTTCCATGCCGACGCGAAGCGACTGGTCGACGAACTCTTTGCGACCGAGCCGTTCAAGAGCCGCAAGTCGGATTTCAACGTCAGAGCGATCGATCTGCCGGCGGCCGAGTCGGGAGTGAGTCGGCCGCACGCGGGCAAGTACCGGCGTAACCCGGCGGGCGCCCAGTACAGCATCTTCGACTCGGAGCGCTACTTGCTGACCTACGACAATCGTTCGCTACGCGACATCCTGTCGGCGGCGCCGTACGAGTTCATGGGCGTCCTCGTCAACGAGAAGCAGTACGGTGGCGGTGGGATCTACAACTTCCAGATGGCGACGGCAGTGGATTCGGACTTCTCCGATTACGTGTTCGTGCACGAGTTCGGTCATCACTTCGCCGGGCTTGGCGACGAGTACTACACGTCGGACGTAGCGTACGAGACCGGCGGTGACGAGCATCCGGAACCGTGGGAGGCGAACATCACCGCGCTGCACGATCCCGAGAAGCTCAAGTGGAAGGACCTAGTGGAACGGGGAACGCCGATCCCGACCCCGTGGGAGAAGCAGAGGTTCGAGGAGCATTCCCGGGATATCCGGGCAAGGCGCAGCGAACTGATCGAGCTCCAGGCTCCGGAGTCGGAATTCGACGCGCTCTTCCATGAGCAGCGGCAGATAGAGATGGAGATGCTGTCGTCCATGGAATATTCCGGCAAAGTCGGTGCCTTCGAAGGGGCTTCCTACGAGCCGGTGGGCCTGTATCGACCGGAAGCCGATTGCATCATGTTCACCCGCGACAAGGTCGGCTTCTGCCGCGTGTGTCGAAGGGCGATCGAGCGGATCATCGATCTGTACATCGGGAAGTAGCGATGGCGATGGAGATGGAGATGGGGATGGAGAGGGGGAGACTGTGACTGCGGGCACGGGGCAGGGAGAGGGGCGGGCGCTGGGACTGTGGAGGAGCACGGCCCTGGTTGTAGGCAACATGATCGGGTCCGGGATCTTCCTGCTGCCGGCGGCCCTCGCCGCCTACGGCGGTATCAGCATCGTTGGCTGGCTCTTCACATCCACGGGCGCCATACTCGTCGCCCTCGTCTTCGCGCGCTTGAGCCGCAAGCTGCCGAAAGCGGGCGGCCTGTACGTCTATACCCGCGAGGGGTTCGGCGATTTCGCCGGATTCCTCGTAGCGTGGGGCTATTGGATATCGATCTGGTGTGGGAACGCGGCGATCGCGACGGCGTTCGTCGGGTACATGGCGGTCTTCGTGCCATCGTTGACCGACAGCCCCGTTTTGGGCGGAGCAACTGCCGCCGGCGCCATCTGGTTCCTGAGTTGGGTCAATTCGCGGGGCGTTCGAACCGCGGGTGTCGTTCAGCTAGTGACCACGATCCTCAAGCTCGCTCCGCTGGTCGCGGTGGGCACCCTGGGACTGCTGTACTTTCGCGCCGGCAACTTCATCCCATTCAACGCGAGCGGCCAGCCTTTTCTTATGGCGTTAACGGCGACGGCCGCTCTGACATTGTGGGCGTTCTTGGGCTTGGAGTCGGCGACGATTCCGGCGGACGATGTGGTTGATCCTGAGAAGACGATTCCGCGGGCCACGATCCTCGGGACTTTGGTGGCTGCAGTCGTCTACATTCTCGGCACCGTCGCGGTGATGGGCGTCATCGCGCCCGCCCTTCTTGCAGGCTCGACCGCTCCTTTCGCCGAAGCGGCCAGTCGCATGTGGGGCGGTTGGGCGTCCTACGCCGTGGCCGCGGGAGCGGCGATCTCGTGCTTCGGAGCGCTGAACGGCTGGATCTTGCTGTCCGGGCAGATACCGCTCGCCGTTGCGAGGGATGGGCTGTTTCCAGCTTCGATGGCCCGGCTCTCGGGGCGCGGTAGTCCCGTCATGGCCATCGTTGCCTCCAGTTTGCTGGCCACGGGGCTCATATCGATGAACTACACCCGAGGCTTGGTCGGGATGTTCACGTTCATCATCCTGCTGGCGACGCTCACCAGCCTGGTTCCTTACGTGTTCTGCTCGGCGTCCGATGTGATGATCTCGCTCTCACGGAAAGGAGCGGCGAACGGTCGAAGTTGGTCGGCGCTGCTGATCGTCCCCGTGTTGGCCTTCCTGTACTCGCTCTGGACGATCGGTGGTTCCGGGCGGGACACCGTCTACTGGGGCTTCCTGCTCCTGCTGGCCGGTATCCCGGTGTATGTGTGGAATAAGCTGCGGCATGGCGGATCGGACGCGCGTACTACTGCCTGAACGGAGGTTGGTTGATGACGAACAGACGAATGCCGGGTTCGATTTCGCGCTTCTTGTTGGGCGGGGCGATTCTGGCACGGAGCCTCGCCGGCGCCCTGGCGTTCTCTCTTCTAGCGACGGCCGCTGTCGCGCAGACGTCGCTCGATCTGGGCGAACTGGACGCGTACTTCGCCGCGGCTGGCGAGGACTGGAAGGTTCCGGGCTTTGCCGTCGCCATCGTGAAGGACGACGATGTGGTATTCGCCAAGGGCTACGGCGTTCGTCAGCTAGGTACGGCTGCGGCGGTCGACGATCGAACGCTCTTCGCTATCGCGTCGAACACCAAGGCCTTCACCGTGGCCGCACTGGCGAAGCTGGTCGATGAGGGGCTTCTGGGCTGGGATGATCAGGTTGTCAAATACTTGCCGTACTTCCAGCTCTACTCCCCTTTCGTGACCCAGGAGATGAGAATCCGCGACCTGCTGTGCCACCGGAGCGGATTGGGCACGTTTAGCGGTGACCTGCTATGGTACGGAACGAGCTACAGCCCGGCCGAGGTCGTCGAGCGAGCCCGCCATCTGGAACCCGCGGGGGCGTTCCGCGCTTCGTATGGCTATTCCAACCTCATGTTCATCGCCGCCGGCGAGGTGATCCCTGCGGTCACGCAGCGTAGTTGGGGTGAGTTCGTCGCCACGGAGCTCTTCGAGCCGCTGGGGATGGAGAACACGGTCACATCGGTGAAAGACCTGAACGGCAAAACGAACGTCGCGACCCCGCATGCGGAAAAAGATGGCCGGATCGTGCCTCTGGAGTGGTACAA
>JBDHHL010000020.1:0-18943 GCA_039589375.1 Gemmatimonadota bacterium
GGAGGAACACCTTCATGGTGAGCAGCCCCTCCGCCCGGAAGCCAGGATCCGTCTGAAGGAGCCTCACCGTGCTCTTGACGATCAGGCTCGCTCCCAAGACCAGTACGACAGACACGGCGAGTTGCGCCGCGGTCATGGTGCGCCGTGCCCGACCGCCGGGCGCCTGCTGCCCTGCCCGCGGTCCCCCCTCCTTCAGGCAACGAAGCAGATCGAGCCTCGCTGCCGTCAGGGCGGGCGCCAGTGTGAAGACGAGCCCGGTGACGAGAGAGACGACCGCGGTGAAGGTCAGCACACGGAGGTCGACGCCCAATTCGTGAATCCCCGGAACGGTGGACGGCGCCATCGCTGCCAGGGCCTCCGTCACCCAGACCGCTGCTCCCATCCCGACCGCGCCACCCATGAGTGCAACGACCAGGCACTCCCAGGCCAGGGGCTGCACGGAGCGAGCGCGGCCCGCACCGATCGCGGCCCGGATGGCGATCTCCTGCTGCCTTCCCAGAGATCGCTCCAGCGTGAGGTTGGCCACGTTGGCACACGCGATCAGAAGGACGAATCCGACGCACCCCATCAACAACCACAGGGCCCGACGCGTGTTGTCCCCGACGACGTAGGAGCGGAGCGAGATCGCCGCCGCGCCGAACCCTGCGCGGGTGTCCGGACGGTCGGCGGCGGCCCGCCGCGCGATCGCGTCCACGACCACCGCGGCGCGCGACACATCGGCTCCGGGCTGAAGTCTTGCGATGACCGAGTAGCCCAGCGCATCGAGTTCCAGCACCCAATCCGGCGTCACGGCCCCGAACGTCAGAGGGATCCAGATCTCGGCCTCGCGCGGCCATTGACCCTCGGGCGGGATTACTCCGACCACCTGGTACGACTCGCCGTCGAGGTGAACCGTAGACCCGATGATCTCCGGGTCGGCGCCAAACCGTCTCTCCCAAACTCCCCGACTCAACACCGCGACGTTACCCCGGCCGCGCTCGTGTTCCTCCGGAACGAACCACCGACCCAGCAGCGGAGGAGCCGCCAGCACTTCGAAGAACCCGGTGGACACCACCGCTCCCCGAACGCGTTCCGGACGGTCTCCGCCGGTCAGGTTGAAGCCCCAATCCGTGAAGAGTCCCATGTGTCGAAAGACCTCGGTCTGGTCTCTCCACCTCAGGTAGTCGGCATATCCGACCGGGCCCTGCTCGACGTTCTTGGCCGGGTTGGTCAGGACCGGGACCACGAGTTCATCGGATCGATGGTAGGGAAGCGCCCGAAGCAGCACACCGTTCACTACACTGAAGACCGCGGTGTTGGCGCCGATGCCCAGGGCCAGCGTAAGAACGGCGACCGCGGCGTAGCCCGGGTTTCTCAAGAGTCCGCGAAGCGCCTGGCTGAGGTTCTGAAATAGCGCGGTCACGACGTCGCTCGTTCGGTACCCAAACTGTCCAAAGCGGCCGGTTATCCATCGGCTCCCACGACGGGTGCGGTCGGTCGGTCGCGCCATCACATCAACATCCCCCTAGGGCGGTCGAGTTGTGAGCGGGATATGCCTAGGGTTCGAGGAGCAGATTACGTGCCGACCGGGTCGCCCGCAGAAGTCGGCCTCCGTGGCTGAAGTTGCGCGCCACGCGTCCTCTGCAATCGGCTCCGTGTGTTCGGACTTGGGACCGGTTCGCTCGGAACCGGACACGGGAGAGTCTGATCTTCTGAATCGGGTGTGCGACCGGCCCGCTAGGGCCTCGGCGAGTTGGCGGGCTGACGAACGGCCTCAGCCCACCAGCCGGTAGTAAGCCATCCCCTCAACTCACACCTCGCTCAGGTAGCGGTGCACGTACATAACCGCCATCGATCCCTCACCTACCGCCGATGCTACCCGCTTGACCGAGCCGTGACGAGCATCGCCTGCCACGAAGACGCCGGGCAGGCTTGTTTCGAGCAGGAAGGGGACGCGATCTTGCCGTCCGTGTAGAGCCGGGCCGCCGTTCCTCAACGCGTCCGGCCCCGAGAGGATGAAGCCGTACTGGTCGCGCGCGACCTGGTCTTCCAGCCAAGCGGTGTGCGGCACGGCGCCGATCAGGATGAACAGCGCCGCCGCCTCGACGGTCTCACTCACCTGACCGGCCTCGCGCGAGATCACTAGCTCTTCGAGTCGCTCCGTTCCCATGGCTTCCTGTACTTCTGCCTTTGTCCACACCCGGATGTTGTCCGTGCCGCTGATCTGGTCGATCAGATACTGGGACATGCTGCTGGAGAGCGATTCGCCACGCACGAGCATGGTGACGCGCTCGGCGAACCCGGAGAAATACATGGCGGCCTGCCCGGCTGAATTCGCACCGCCGATGATGTAGACATCTTTGCCTCGCACCGACTCGCCTTCGCTCATCGCGGCGCCGTAGTAGACGCCGGCACCGGTCAGCCGTTCGATCCCCTTCGCTCGAAGCTGGCGATAGGAGACGCCCGTGGCGATCAGTAGGGCTCGGCACTTTAGATCGCTGCCATCCCCAAGCCTCACCGTCCGGGCCGGGCCTTCCGCGGCCAGCCCCACCACCTCTTGCGCCGTGAGTATCTCGACCCCGAAGCGACGAGCCTGGCTCACCGCCCTGCGCGCCAGCTCGCCGCCCGATAGACCGCTCGGGAAACCCAGGTAGTTCTCGATGCGCGAGCTCATTCCCGCTTGGCCTCCAGGGGCCTGCTTCTCGACTACCAGGGTCCGTAAGCCCTCCGAGGCACCGTACACTGCGGCGGCCAGCCCCGCCGGACCGGCTCCGACGACGACGAGATCGTAGAACGGCATGTCTGCCGTGGTCTGAAGCCCCACCCGCTCGGCGATCTCTCGGTTCTCCGGCTTCTCGAGCGTGGTCCCGTCGGGAAAGAACAGGCACGGCAGTCCCGGCCTCTTCGGTCCCGACACCTCGGTCAGTCGTCTCGCCTCTTCGCTCAACTCCACGTCGAGCCACTGGTAGGGAATGTTGTTCCGCGCCAGAAAGTCCTTCACCCGGTGAGAGGCCGGGGCCCACTGGTTGCCGACGACCCGGATTCCCGCGAACGGGGGGCGGTAGGCCGATCGCCAGTCATGCAGCAGGTCGGTGAGCACCGGGAATAGCTTCTCTTCCGGCGGGTCCCATGGCTTGAGCAGGTAGTGATCGATCTGCACTTCGTTGATGGCCCGGATGGCCGCGTCCGTGTCAGCGTAGGCGGTGAGGAGGACGCGTTTCGTTTCCGGATAGAGCTCGACCGCCCGCTCGAGGAATCCTACACCCGTCATTCCGGGCATCCTTTGATCCACGAGGAAAAGCGCGGACGGGTCACCACGCCGCTTCAACTCCTCCAGGAGCTGCAAGGCCGACTCGCCCGAGTCGGCACGCGCCACCCGGTACTCGGATCCGTATTCGCTCCTGAGGTCACGCTCGACGGCCCGCAGTACATTGGCGTCGTCGTCCACAGTCAGGATCACAGGCTTGGTCATCATACACTCTTTTCCATTATTCAGCCTCTTCCGCATCGCACGCGCGATCGAGCGGTATGCGGACCCGGAAGACCGTCCCGCCGGGGCGAGAGCGAAAATCGATATGGCCACCGCACCGCGCCGTGACGATCCGGCGGGCTACGTCCAATCCCAGTCCGGTCCCCTCACCTACATCCTTCGTGGTGAAGAACGGGTCGAAGATGCGCGGCTGTATCTCCTCCGGTATGCCCGGACCATCGTCGGCGATCTCGACCGCCAAGTCGTCACCCTCTCGGAAAGTCCGGACGGTGATAGTGCCCTGGCCATCCATCGCGCCGATCGCGTTGTCGATCAGGTTCGTCCACACCTGGTTGAGTTCGCTACCCTTGACCTGAACCTGAGGGAGATCCCGATCGTACTGGCGCACGACCTCGATGCCCTGCTTCAACTTGTGGCCCAGGATCGTGATCGTGTCCTCGATCCCAGTGTGGAGATTGACGTATTGCTGGGGAGCCTGATCCATGTACGAGTAAGACTTCACCACGCCCACCAGGTCCGAGATGCTCCGCGTGCTCCGAGCCACCGTCCCGGCCAACTCGTGAACGTCGAGGCTTTTGTCCAGCCAGTCGATCGCCGCTCCTAGCGTGTCCCCCGGCACGGCGGCGGCGATCGCCTCGAGATCCTCACTCTGAACCGCGGCACGTACCAGCGTAGACGCGATGTCCCAACCCTTCTCCACACCGTGCGCGTCGAGCCAACTCAGCAATTCCTCTTCGCGATCGCTCGCCTCCAGCGGTGAGAGTCCCAGCGGCCCGTCGGTACGGTGCAGGAACTCGCGGACCCTGTTAGTGAGGGAATCCCACAGGTTGGGTCCGATGCCTGCCCGAGCCAGCTCGACAGTCGCCGACTGTAGCTCCTCGAGCCCTGCCACCAGCTGGCCCGCCGCTCGCCCGGCCGCCGCCGCCGGATTGTTGAGCTCGTGTGCCAGGCCGGCTGACAGCTTCCCGAGCGCTGCCATCTTCTCGGTCTGCCGCAGCTCCTCCTCGACACGACGCCGCTCGCTGATGTCCACGAAGGTGACCACGCACCCGACCAGTTCGCCGTCACGCTCCAAGGGATAGGACCAGTATTCGGCCGGGAACGGCTTCCCGTCGGAGCAGAACATCACCTCGTCATCGACGTGCGTCCCCTGATGCTCGCGAAACGCCTTGTAGATCCGGCATTCTTCGACCGGGTACGGTTCTCCGTTCGGCCGTGTGTGGTGCACCAGCTCGTGCATCTGCTTGCCGAGCAGTTCGGCCGTGCTCTGGAAGCCCAACAGCCTTGCACAGGCCGGGTTCGCGAACGTGCAGTTCCCCTCGAGATCGACCCCGTAGATCCCCTCTCCCGTCGAGTCCAGCAGCAGCCGAACCAACTCATCCGTCTGCCGCAATTCCTCCTCGACACGACGTCGCTCGCTTATGTCCAAGAAGGTGACCACGCACCCCACCAGTTCGCCGTGACGCTCCACCGGATAGGACCAGTATTCGGCCGGGAACGGCTTTCCGTCGGAGCAGAACATCACCTCGTCGTCGACGTGCGTCCCCCGGTGCTCGCGGAACGCCTGGTAGATCCGGCATTCTTCGACCGGGTACGGTTCTCCGTTCGGCCGCGTGTGGTGCACCAGCTCGTGCATCTGCTTGCCGAGCAGTTCGGCCGTGTCCTCGAAGCCCAACAGCCTCGCACAGGCCGGGTTCGCGAACGTGCAGTTCCCCTCGAGATCGACCCCGTAGATCCCCTCGCCCGTCGAGTCCAGCAGCAGCCGAATCAGCTCGTCGCTTCCCACCAATTCGGCTGCTGCCTTTGCACGAACGTCATTTGCCGTCTTGCTCAAAGCAATCAGCTCTCCTGACTCGAGGCATCTTTTCCGCTAAGCGCGGTCTGGGTGACAGCGCCGGCCTCCTAGTCGCCGTTCATCGCGCTTACGGCTTCATCCGTCGTCAAGACCGCGCTCGCGATCATCCGGAAGTTGAGCAGCGCCGCCTGATAGAAGTCGCCGCCCGGGAGCTGGGCGCCGGCGGTGGCGTCCTTGACTACGGATACCTCGAATCCCTGCTCGGTCAGCTCGCGCAGGTGGGCCTCGACGCAGAGGTTCGCGGACATGCCGGCCAGAATGACCTTATCGATCCCCCGCTTGCGAAGCTGAAGCACCAGGTCGTTCGACTCGGGCCCATATACCTTGTGCGGGCTGGCTATGACGACGTCTTCCCGGTCGATTAGCGACTTGAGCGGCTCGTGCCAGTCGGCTCCCGACCCGCCGAACCCTTCGGTTGTCAGCGCGCCCTGCCGATCGAACATCCCCACCGCGTGCATCATCTTCTCTAGCGCGCCGCCGAAGTCCCAATTGTGGTCGTGCGGGTAGTAGTAGTGGGGAGAGATGAACACCGGGATGTCGGCCTCGTGCGCCGCCGATAGAAGCTGCCGCAGGTGCTCTACCGTATTGTTCGCCTCGACGCTCGCTCCCACGACCTGCCACACTACGCCGTCCTTTGAGAGGAAATCCTTCTGCGGGTCGGTAATCACCAGGGCCGTCTTTCCCTTTTCGATGGCGAAGCCGGGGTTCGGCAGAAGGTCGTCGTACGTCTGTTCTGAAGACATCTCATCCTCCGTATCTTTCTCTCGGTCAAACTGCCTGTAAGTAACGGCCGCACGCTGGGCGCGGCCCGCCTCGCATCGGTTACTTCGACTACTCCATCGCAAGATCTCCCGGTTCTGAGGGTGACGTCAGATCGAGGAAATGCTCCACTTCGCCACACAGCTGCCGCGCATTGAACGGTTTCACGAGGATCGTGCCGGGCGCCTCGCCGCCCATCGGTCTCGCTGCGCCGTCGCCGGGCTCCTCGTCCGTAATGACGATCAGGGGCACGCGCGCCAACGTCGGGCCGGCGCGCAACGGGGCTCTCATCGGATCAGCAACGGCCACGTCGATGATGATGAGATCGGGAGGCGCGGTCTCCGGATCTTCACGCATGGCCATGCCGTCTACTGATTCCACCACCCGGATTCCTTTGTGCCAACGCAGACAGCGACGCACGTAGGTCCGCATGTCAGCTTCGGCGGAGATGACCAGGACCGTTCGCAGGCTCTCCCTCGCACCCGACGGCTCGTCCGCCAACGCCGCATTGGTGTCATCGGAGCCCGAAGCCAGGATCGAAACCTCCAGCTGCACACGGTTCGAAGATGAAGCCTGTGCTTCCTCAACCGTGCTCAACGCCTTGGGCTTCCTCCGCCCATCTTTGTCTGCCATGACCTCCGCCCAGGTGGTGGACAATGCCGTTCGGTCGCGCCGGTTCGACGCGTGACCAATCTAGCAACCGAATGCGAAGGAGTGGTATCGACAGCGTTGTGAATTCCGTGTCACTGAGGTTGCACGCAACCGGAGTGACATCGCATGCAACGGGAGTGGTATTGTGGTGGCGCCGTTTAGCGGCTCGCCTAAACCAGAATCGCTAGAGCGTCCGCCGTAGCGGGTCGGTCCGGTAGGCGGAAGGCGTGACGCCGTACGCGTCACGGAAGCACTTGCAGAAATAGGAAACACCTTTGAAGCCCACGGCGTACGCGACCTCGGCCACCGATCCGGCCTGGCCGTCCAGCAACCGGGCGGCGTGCTCGAGGCGAAGGCGGCGGATCAAGTCGCTGGGCGTCTCGTCGAGTAGCGCCCGGATCCGGCGGTAGAGGTGTGTTCGGTCCTGGCCGACACTGTCTGCCAGCTCCGTCACCCCGAACGACTCGTCCGACAGGTGTTCCTCTATGGTCGCGCGGACGCGCTCGAGGTAGCTCGCGTCGGCCGACGTCACGTCAACCACGCGTGCGCGGAGCTCCAGCCGTCCCTCGGTGAAGCGCTCCCGCAGCCGTCGCCGCGACGCGATGAGGCTCGCAACGCGCGCCTCGAGTTCCCGCATCTCGAATGGCTTCACGACATAGTCGTCGGCGCCTTCCTCCAAGCCTGCGACCTTGCTCTCCGTCGATGCCTTCGCGGTGAGGAGGATCACGGGGATGAAATCCGTCTCCGGGCTGCCGCGCAGCGCCCGGCACACCGCGTACCCGTCGGTGCCGGCCATCATGACATCACTGATCACCAGATCCGGCAGGAGCGCGCGTGCGAGTACAATACCGTCCGCTCCGTCGGTCGCCTCCGCGACGCGGTAGGTGGACTCGAGGTGTGTACGGATGTACGCACGCACCTCCGCGTTGTCGTCCACGACCAGCACCGTGGTGACATCTTCCAGATCCTCTTCGGTCTCTGCGGAGCGCTCGACACGCGGTGCCGAGCTCGACGGTCCCGATTCCACTTCGCCGTCCGCCGGCGCGAGATCCGCGGTGTCCACCTCCGCCGCAACTTCCAGACTGGCGACCGCGGGCTCCGACTCTTCCTGTCCCGGAACATGTTTAGCCGCCCGAGCCGCTGCCGCTCGCCTCGGCTTCTCCCGCCACGCCTCCTCGGCGATCTGGTCGTCCCGCAGGTGCCCGCGGCCGAGCGGCAACGTGACCGTGAACGTCGTGCCGCTCCCCTCGCGACTCTCGACCCGGATGTCGCCGCCGTGCAGTTCCACGTATTCCTTCGCCAGCGACAACCCGATTCCGGTGCCTGGCTGCAAACGCGTGTGCGACTCGTCCACTTGATGGAAACGCTCGAACACGTGGGCGATCTCTTGTGGGGGAATGCCGGATCCGGAGTCGGTGACACGCACAGCCACGTGATCGCCGTCCGTCTCGCCGACTTCGCTCCGGACCACGAGCGTGATCGTCCCGCCCTCGGGCGTGAACTTGAACGCGTTGGAGAGCAGGTTCGCGAAGACCTTCTCGAGCGCGCCCGCATCGAACCAGACCGGCAGGGTCTCGGATGGCGCATCGAGCTCCAGTGAAATTCGCCTGCGCTCCGCCAGAGGAGCGAACGCACCGGCAAGGCCGCCTAGGAATGAGACGAGGTCCGCCTGGCGGGCGCGCAGTCTCATCTCTCCGGACTCGAGCTTGGCGGCGTCCAGGACCTGATTGACCAGGCGGAGGAGTCGGCGCGCGTTGCGCAGCGCCATATCGAGCTGGCGACCGGATTGCGGTTCGACTTCGCCGTAGAGTCCGCTCCGCAGATCTTCCAGTGGACCGATCGTCAACGTGAGCGGTGTGCGGAACTCGTGTGAGACGTTGGCGAAGAAATGCGATTTCACACGATCCAGTTCCGTTAGCTTCTCCGCCTGGGCCTCGAGCAGCGCGTTCTGTGCCTCTAGCTGTGTCTCGTGCCGGCGAATCTGCTCGGTGCGCGCCTCGACCAGCAGGCTCAGCTCGCGCTCGCGCCCGCGCAGGGCGCGCAAACGCCACCGCACCGCGCCGACGACAAGCAACCCGGTCACCGCGGCGAGGAATAGATACCACGCTTTCGTTTCGTAAAAGTGAGTTGCCACGCTGAGGGCCAGCGCCGCCCCCTCCTCGTTCCACACGCCATCGTTGTTGCTGGCATTCACGCGGAACGTGTAGCGGCCCGGCGGGACTTTAGTGTAGAAGGCGCTGCGGCGATTGCCCGCTTCCACCCAGTCCCTGTCATATCCCTCGAGCCGGTAGCGGAATCGCATGTTCTCCGGCGCTATGAAGCTGAGCGCCGTGTAGTCGATCTGCAGGTCCCGCTCACCCGCTGCCAGCTCGATGGGCAGAGATCCGGCGCGGACCGAACGCCCTTCGGCGACGACTTGCTCGATGACGACAGGCGGCGGCACTTCATTCCGGCGAAGCTTCGCCGGGTCGATCACCACCGCGCCGTCCTGGGTCGCGAACCAGAGCCGGCCATCGTGCGCCTTGATGCCCGCCGGATAGAAGCCGCCGTTCGCCTCGCGGTTTCGCAGGCCGTCCCGTTCGGTGTACCCTGTCGAGTGTATGTGAGGAGCGATCCCCGTCGCGAAGGCGTTGAGCTCGGCGCGAGCCACCCAGAAGATGCCCCTATTGGTGCTCATCCACAGCCGCTCGTAGTCGTCCTCGAGGATCTGGTGGATGGTCTCGTCGAAGAGCCCGTCCTTCACACGGTAGACGGTGACCACTGGCCCATTCGTGCCGTCTTCGAGAAGCGATGCCGGCGTCACACCCGTTGCCCCAATCGAGTTCCACCTGGTGGGATCAACGCGCACCAGCCCCCGGCCTTCGGTACCGACCCAGAGCCAGCCGTCGCCGTCCTGGTAGAGGGAACGGATGAGGTCGCCGGGGACCCCATCCGCCGCCGTGATGCGAGTGAGCCGGCCGTCTGCGTAGCGGACCAGCCCATCCCCGTTCGTGCCCATCCAGAGCGCACCGTCCCGCGTTTCGCGGAACGCTCTCACGGGCGCCGACGGCGCCCCGTCTTTCTCCTCTAGCCGTGCCCATCCAGTCGGACCGTTGCGGAAGACCCCGGCAGCCGTGCCGAACCAGATATCGCCGGCCACGTCTTCGTAGATCGCGAACACGCCCCGGCCGCCGAACGGCAGCGAAGCGGGCCAAAAGCAGGAAAGGTCAGGAAGTGTGCACTCCTGAGCGCCACCGCCGCCCGTGTACAGACCGATCCAGAAGCGACCGCTTCGGTCCTCGAGGACCGGCAGCGCGAAGCCGGGATAGCCCTCTTCTCGCGAAAAGTTCTTTATCACGCCATCAGCCAACCGGCTCAAGCCATGGCCCCACGTGCCGAACCAGACCGCTCCGGAGCGATCCTCGTACACGGTGTAAACGTTCCGATTGACGAGACCCTCGGGCTCGCTGTACACAGTGAACGCGGAAGGCTTGAGCCGATGCAGGCCGTTCGCGCCGGTTCCGATCCACACGCTGCCCTCGTGGTCGAGCAGGAACGCGTTGATCTCCCTGACGGAGATCGGATCCTGCTGAGACCCGGCAAAGACGACCTTTCCGTCGTGGTACAGCTCGCTACGCACTGCAAACCAGAGGTGGCCTTCGTTGTCGGCCTGGATCAGCCGTTTCCGGAAGGCGCCCGGGTTCTGCCCTGTGACTCTGATCGGCCGGTCGCCCTCCAGTCGGTAGACTCCGCTCTGCGTCCCGATCCACAGCGTCTCTGTCGCAGGTGAAGCGAGGAATTCTCGCACCGAGACGTTACTTTTCTGGTCGGGCAGCGGAACGGACTCCAGCCGGCCGCCGCGGTACCGGTAGACCCCGTGTAGCGTCCCGATCCACAGCGTTCCGGACGGGTCCTCGTAAAGCGAATACACGGGGCCTTGGACACCTGAACCCTCATCGGAGATTGTCGTGACTGTCCCCGCGGCGTAGCGGAACACCGCCGGCGGATTGTCCGTTCCGACCCAGAGCAGGCCGCCAGCGCCGCTCGCGATCGCGCTGACCGCGTCATGGATCGTTCCCTCCGCGACGGGGACGAACCGCTCATCCCGGATGTACCCCAGGCCCCGTGCCGTCCCCACCCAGACCCTGCCCTCAGGGTCCTCGTGGATCACGTTGGTCGCGTTGTCAGGCAGGCCCTGATCCGCGCCGAAGTGCGTGAACTCGCCGCCCTGAAAGCGAACCAGGTGCTTCTGCTCGGTCCGCATCCAGAGGCTGCCGTCCTGCGCCTCCAACAGCTCGACGATCCGGTTGCTCGGCAACCCCTCCGAGGTCCCCGTGTTGTAGGTCTCGAAGCGAACGCCGTCGAACCTCACCAGCCCGTCGAACGTCGCCGCCCACAGGTAGCCGTCCCGGCTCTGGAGAAGACCATTGATAGAGTTGACCGGCAGGCCGTCCTCGACGGTCCAGACCTCGTGGACGAATGTCGGCGGCGGGTCGGCGACCTCTCGCGCCCGGCTGACTTCCTGGCCGGTGGCGGCGGGTGTGGTGGTGGACAACGAGGAAGTCACAAGGATTACGGCAAGCTGCAGGCGCAGCCACCGCAGCGGGCGTGCGTAAAAAACGCCGCGAGGCCAAGGGCGGTCACGGTTGGGACTCATGCGTTAATAATCCCCGGCACCCCACCCACCGTCAAGCTGTCGCGCCGAGGCCTTGCTTGGGCCGCTGCCAGGACACGAGGCCCGGATCGTCCGTGCCGGAAGCTTGGGTAACCCTTGACCCGCCCGGGCCGGTGTTTGGGTAACCATTTACCCAGTCCGGGGCTCGCAGCCCGCTCCCTGTTTGCATAACTGGTTGCGATTCAATCGATTACGGCGCTGGCGCGCGCCGAGCTCCGCTGGCACGAAGCTCGCCTTGGACAAAGGGCGATGACGCGTAATCCGTTCAACCAATACCGCGACCCCGAGGGGAGCCCATGCTCGAGGCGATCGACCTGACCAAGCGATACGAGGACGGCCTGCTAGCCCTCGATCACCTGAACCTCACCGTCGAGCCTGGTGAGATCTTCTGCCTGCTGGGTGCCAACGGCGCCGGCAAGACGACGACGATCAACCTGTTCTTCGACTTCATCGTGCCGACAGACGGGGCGGCGCGGATCGACGGGATCGACGTGGCTAAGGAGCCGCTCGCCGCGAAGCGCGAGGCCGCCTACGTGTCGGAGAACGTCATGCTTTACGGCAACTTCACGGCGCGTCAGAACCTGGACTTCTTCGCCCAGTTGAGCGGGCGCCGCGAGCTGAGCCGCGAGGACTACCACATGGTGCTCAGGCGCGTGGGGCTCCAGGAGAAGGCGTTCGAGCAGCGAGTGAAGACCTTCTCGAAGGGGATGCGGCAGAAGCTGGGAATCGCGATCGCGATCGTGAAGGACGCGCCGAACGTACTGCTCGACGAACCGACCTCCGGTCTCGATCCGAAGGCGGGTGCCGAGTTCATGGCGCTGTTGGGCGAGCTGCGAGACGAAGGCAAGACGATCTTCATGAGCACGCACGACATCTTCCGGGCCAAGGAGCACGCCGACCGCGTGGGGATCATGAAGGAAGGCCGGCTGGTGATGGTCCGCACGCGCCGCGAGCTGGGCGAGGAGGACCTCGAGCGGCTCTATCTCGACTACATGGAGGTGGAGGCGGCGGCATGATCTGGACGATTGCCCGACGCGAGATTTCCGAAGCGCTGTTCACCGGGCGGACGCTGGTGCTGTTCGTCATCGCGCTGGCGCTACTTGGTACCGGTCTCTACGTGATGGATCGGGATTACGATTCGCGACGCGCCAACTACGATGTGATAAAGCCCGATCCCACGCAGCCCATCGCCGTCTCTCCACCGACCCTGCTGTCGGTCTTCGCACGCGGGCTCGACGACGCGATGGGCCGGAGCTTCGAGGTCAACGTGATCGGCGTGAACATCGGTGGCAGCCAGGCCTCGGCGAACCCGCTGTTCGGCCTCTTCCCGACCCCCGATTGGCTCTATCTGTTCCGTGTCGTCTTCGCGCTGATCGCGTTCCTCTTCGGCTTCGATCTGATATGCGGCGACAAGGAGCGTGGCACGTTGAAGCTGATGGTCTCGAGCGGAGCGTCGCGCGGCGCCATCGCCCTGGGCAAGTGGCTGGGCGGCTGGCTCGCTTTCTTGACTCCCATTGCCTTGGCCGCCGCGCTCTGGCTGGTACTGGCGAGTCCGGTCTTTGGTGTCGTGCTTCGCGGCGGCGATTGGGGACGACTGCTGGCCTTCCTGGCGCTCGCCGCAGTCTACCTCTCGGTCTGCTTCACAATCGCGGTGGCGATCTCGGCGCTCTTCCACCGCTCCGGCACTGCGCTGGTAGCTGCGCTGTTCACCTGGGTCGTGGTCGTCTTCGTCATCCCGAGCTTCGGCGTGCTGGCGGCCCGGCAGGTGATGCACGTGAGGCCGTTGGCGCTGGTGTCGGCGGAGCGAAACCGGATCTTCGGCAGCGAGATGATGAAGGGGTTCGAGGAGCAACGCGCGGGTCGCACGGGTGAAGTCTTCCCGGAGCACTGGGCGGAGATGCACAGGCAGGGCGGGCAGGTGAGCGATCGCGTCGCCGGCGAGCTGGGCGCGCTGGCCCGAGCATCGGCGGTTCTCGTCCGTGTCTCGCCGGCCGGCGCTTTCGACGGTTTGGCGACCCGCATGCTTGGCACCTCGGTGGTGGACGAGGCACGCCTGAAGCGAGATGTGAGGCGCTACACGAGCGCGATCCTACCGCTTGTCTTCGATCAGCGGGGCGGCGGTGCCGAGGTCGAGTACCCGACCTTCACGGCGAGCCGCGCTTCGCTAGGCGAGGTGTTGGCGGACGGTCGCGCCGATCTGGCCGCCATCGTGGTGGTCGGGGCTCTGGCCACGATGGTCCTCTTCGTCGCTCTCAACCGGTACGACATCCGATGAACACGCGAGCTGGAGTTTCCTGGCGACTGGTAGCGTGGAAGGAATGCCGTGAGCTTCTGGTCAGCGGCCGGTTTCTCGTGACGGCCGTCATCGTCTTCGGCCTGGTGGCGACCACCGTCACCGTCCTCACTCGCAGCTATGCACGCGAGCTCGCCGACTACGGAACCGCGGTGGCGGACAGGCAGGAATCGCTGCGCCAGTACGGTCACCTGAACCGTCTCGGCGCCTGGTCCCTGCCCGATCGACCCAATCCAATGACATCGGTGGTCAGAGGGCTGCACCAGAACGCCAATCTCGAGTCGTTCGACAACGACCCGCTCGCCGTAGCCTATCCGCTGCCCGACCTGGCCGTCGTCGTCGGCGTGCTGTTCAGCCTGCTGGCCCTTTTGTTCGCCCACGACGCGATGAGCGGGGAGCGCGAGGACGGGACGCTGAGACTGCTCGTGGCCCACGACATCTCACGGGTGAGCATCGTTGTTGGCAAAGCCGTCGGCCGCTCGCTCGCGCTGCTCGTCCCCCTCGCCGCGGGAATGCTGACCGGCGCGGTAGTCATCGCCGCGTCGCCCAGCCTCGACTGGTCGAGCACCGAATGGGGCGCGGCGGCGGTACTCGCAGCCGCGGCGGCGACCTACGTCACGGCTTTCGTCTGCCTCGGCGTGATGATCTCCGCCTGGACCCGAACGGCCCGCTCCTCGCTGGTCATCTCGCTAGGTGCATGGGCCGTCTTTATCCTCATCGTGCCCGCACTCAGCCCGTACGTCGCGGGCGCGGTGCGGCCTACCGACAGCGTGACGCAGCTTCAGCGACGCGCTCGCGTAATGGGCGATACCGAACGCGATGAGCTGGGAACGCGGCTGAGCCGCGAGTACCAGGCGCCGGTGCGCGAGCGACACCCGGAGCTGGAGGCCTACTACTCGCTTGACGAAGAAGGACGGAGGGCAGCGCGAGCGACCGATCCCAGATTGGCGGCCGTACTCGATACGCTCAGAGTCGCGAGCGATTCGGCCTGGCGCAACGCCAATCGGATCCAGAGCGAGGCCATCGATGCCCTTTGGGCGGACTTCGAGATCAAGCGCCAGGCCCAGATACGGGCGACTCGCTACCTGTCCTCGGCTTCGCCTTACCCGGCCTGGGTCTACGCCGCCCTTGACTTGACCGGCACGGGGCTGCGCGCGCAGGAGCACCGCGAGTCACAGGCCGAGGCATTCGGAGAAACGACCTTTGTGCCGTGGCAGCGAGCGTTGATGGATTCATTGATCGCCATCGATCCGACAGTGGATTGGTGGAACACGAACCTCGATCTGTCCGATATGCCGACGTTCAGCTACGAGCCCGAGTCGCTCGGTGGACGGGTCGTCGCGGCGGCACGGCCGATAGGTCTGCTGCTGCTCTTCGCCTTCGCCTTCCTCGCCGTTGGGGTGGCGGGGTTCAACGGCTACGATGTGAGATAGGAGCTCGAGCCTCATGAGCGGCTTCGATATTGTGGCGCGGCCTAGAGTGATCAGGTTGGCCCTGCTGACGATGATGGTCGTCGGCCTCGTGCCCGCCTACGCCACGACGCTCTCCGGCCAGGTCATCCAGAGCGCCTACGATCCCAGGGACGACCAGTACCGGATACTGGGCCTGGTCCGGGCGCAGGCGGAATACGAGCGGGCGGCGGCGGAGCACGAGCGCGGCGCGCAGCTGTTCGAGCGCGGCCTGATCTCGGAAAAAGAGCTGGCCGACTTGCGGCAGTCCTTCGAGCGCGCGCGGGTCAACTACCTGCAGCAGTCGCTCGCCGTCATCTTCGCGTCCCCGCACGTGACGATCGATCGGGCGGTGAAGAGCCGGGCGCCGGACGGGAAGAGTTACGTCCGACTGACGCTCCGCAACACCACGGGCGGCGGCATGGAATCCGACAAGCTTTCGGAGCTGATCGAAGAGGACTTGCTCGAACGCTTGAAACCGGAAGAGATCAGCAACGTCTATGTGAGCCTGAAAGTCGAGCCGGGGATCTCGGGCGCGATCATCTCCAGCCCCTACGAACATCACATCGCGACGATGCGGGTCGGCGAACCCGTGACCTTGAGGTTCCGGCTCCTGAGGGACGTTGAAGAAGTCGTGGTCTCGGTCAACTACGCCGACAAGATCGAAGAGAAAACCGTCTTCCTCGAGAAGGATGCCTCCGCCAACATCGTGACCGTCCAATCGGTTCAGTTCTCGCAGGAGGCGGACCTGGGCGGTCAGGCGACCTACGACCTCCAGCTGGAACGCTTCACCGGCGACGAAAACGTCTTCCGCTTGGTCGCCGTCGGTCTTCCCCGTGACATCCTCTACGAATTCAGGGATCCTGACACCGGGGCGCGGCTGAACCAGATCCGCTTCCCCGAGGGGCAGAGCCAGAAAGATCTGCAGCTTGTGGCCATGCTGCCGCAGCGGTCGGCGGAGTCGTTCGGGATCGACGAGCCGATCCGCTTCTGGGTGCTGGCGATGGACGAGTCCTCGCACGCCGACCTGCGTGATTCGCTCGCCGCGGGAGACACGTCGGCGATCGAAGCCGTACCGACCGGCAAGGCGAGCCTCGAGCTCGTACCCCGCGGCGTGGGTCGTGTCGAGTTGCGGGCCCTGAACCTCTACCACGAGATCCGGCCCGCCGATGCAGTGACGATGGATATGACCGTGAGGAACACCGGCAGCCGCAGGCTGGACAATCTGCGCTTCCGGCTCGAGGCGCCGCTCGGTTGGGAGGCCCTCGTAGAGCCCGAGTTCATATCCGAGCTGGCTGTCGATGCCGAGAGCCGGGTGACCCTGACCCTCACGCCGCCGGCAGACGTGATGGTGGGAGACTACGAGGCAAGGCTGCGCACGGTGTCGGCGGCGGCGGATCGGCTGGTCGAGACCGAGGACAAGACCATACGCGTGCACGTAGCCGCCGCCGCCAACTGGCTGGGCACCGGCCTGCTGCTGCTGGCGCTCCTGGGCCTGGTGGTCGGGGTGGTCGTGTTCGGCATGCGGCTGGCGCGGAGGTAGCCTGCGCACGGGCGATTGACGCCGCGTCGGCTCGCCCGTAGATCGGTGGTATGAAGGTTCGAGGCCCGCGCGCCAACCGTCCCACGGACTACCGTCAGGCGATCCACGAATTCAGCCGCTCGCTGACGCTCGTCGTCGACGAGGAGCAGCTGCGCGCCGCGATCCCCGCCAAGCTTCGCGAGTTCTTCGGCCTCGAGCGCGTGGCGATCTTCCTGCGCGGCGGCGACGGCGCACCCTTCCGCGTCGCCTCGGCCCGTGGCATCGATGAAGCGGCCGCCGACGCCGCCAGCTTCTCCGCTGACGGCCGGCTGGCCCGCTGGCTGAAGGTCAACGAGACGCCGCTGGTGCTGGCGGAGCAGCCCGGCGTCGTCGACTTCCTCGACGCCGGCGAGCGCGAGGCACTCGAGTCGCTGGGCGTCGCCGCCTGTTTCCCGCTGGTCGCCGTGAATCAGCTGAGAGGGTTCCTCGCCGTCGGGCCGACCGGTCGTGGCCCGGCGCTCGGGCTCGACCCCAGCGAGCGCGAACTGCTCGCCGTGTTCGCTGGTCAGGCTGCTCTCGCCTTCGAGAACGCCGCACTGATCCGCGAGCAGCGCGACCGCCTCAGGCGACTGTACCGGGCCGAACGGCTGGCCACGGCGGGAGAGATGGCCGCCGGCGCGGCACACGAGATCCGCAACCCGTTGACCTCGATTCGATCGGCGATCCAGCATCTACGCAACGACTATGAGGACGCGAGTCCGCGCGCCGAGCTGATCGACGATATCCTGGCCGAGGTCGATAGGATCAACGAGATCGTCGAGGCGCTGCTCTCGTTTGCGCGTCCCGCCCAGGTCAAGTTCGAGAGCGTCGATCTAGCCGAGCTGGTCAGGCAGACCGCCGCGCTCATCGATGCGCGCGCCCGCAAGAGCGGCGTAACCGTGGAAGTCGACGGCCCGGAATCACTGCCGCTGATGGCCGACGGCAATCTCATCAAGCAGGTCGTGCTGAACATCGTGATGAACGCGTTGCAGGCGATGCCGGAGGGCGGAACGCTGGCGATGACGGTCGAGCGAGTCGGTGCTGCGGCGGAGGTCCGGGTCGAAGATGCCGGCTGCGGGATCACGGCCGAGGACCGAGAGCGCATCTTCGATCCGTTCTACACGACCAAGCAGGAGGGGACGGGACTCGGTCTCTCCGTCTGTTATGGGATCGTGCAACGTCATGGCGGCGAGATCGAGGTGGATAGCGAGATCGGAGCGGGCACCACGGTGAAGATTCGCCTGCCGGAACGACACTGAATGATGAAGGCACGAGTTCTGGTCGTCGACGACGAGAAAACGCTCCGCGGAATCCTCACTACGGTGCTTGCCGAGGCCGGGCACGAGGTGCTCGCGGTGGAGAGCGGCGAAGAGGCGGTCGGGCGCGCGCCCGACTTCGAGCCCGACGTCGCTCTGCTCGACCTGCGACTTACTGGGATCGACGGCGTCGAGACGATGGAGCGGCTGCGTGAATCGATGGGCCCGGCGGCGCCCGTCTTCATCATCATGACGGCACACGGGACCATCCGCTCGGCCGTCGACGCGATTCGCAAGGGGGCGCTCGACTACCTGACGAAGCCGTTCGACAACGACGAGCTAAGACTGACTGTGCTGCGGGCGGTGCAGATGCGCCGGCTCGAGCGCCGCGTCGAGGTGCTCGAGGCGCAACTTGACGATCGCTTCCGGCCGGAGAACATGGTCGGCCAGTCGGGAGCCATCGATGCGGTCTTCAGGATGATCGGCAAGATCGCGCCGCTCGATACGACGGTCCTGATCTCCGGGGAGACGGGCACGGGAAAGGAGCTGGTCGCCCGGGCCATCCACCGCCACTCGAATCGGAAGGAGGGTCCGTTCGTTACGGTGAACTGTGGCGCGATCCCGCCGACGCTGATGGAATCGAGCTTCTTCGGGCACGAGCGTGGCGCGTTCACCGACGCCAAGACCACGCGGCGCGGCGCCTTCGAGCAGGCGAACGGCGGGACCCTCTTCCTCGACGAGGTCGGTGAGCTGTCACCCGCGGCACAGGTCGGCCTGCTGCGGGTGCTGGAGGAAGGTGAGATACGGCGCGTCGGCGGCGAGCGCGCCATCCCGGTGGACGTTCGGTTCATCGCCGCCACTAACCGCGACCTGCAGGCAGAGGTCGACGCGGTGAACTTCCGCGAGGACCTGTTCTGGCGCCTGAACGTCCTGGCCGTCCATATCCCACCGTTGAGGGAACGGCCGGAGGACATCGCGCCGCTTGCTGACCACTTCG
>JBDHHL010000021.1:0-18648 GCA_039589375.1 Gemmatimonadota bacterium
GCGAGAGTTCTACGCCTCAGGTAGCCAGTGGAAAGCGCAACTCCGACCAGGGGGATCGACACCGCCGGCAACGCTACTAGACGCGCGCGCATCTAATTGGACGAACCGCCTCACTCCGGACGACCGATATGCGACGGCTATCGCTCTGCTCTGTTCTACTCGTGCTTGCAGCGGTCACGACACCTGCGAACGCACAGACCGCCGGGGAGGTCATCGATCGTTACATCGACGCGATCGGCGGCCGGCAAGCGCTCGCCAAGATCGAGACAATGAAGTACGACCGCACCGTCCTCAACACCGAGAACGAGGCCACAAGTCAGCAAAGCCGCAAGACGATTTACAGAAAGCGACCGTACTTCTTTCGAACGGAAGATGCACAGACGGTGCGAATCTTCGTCTCTGACGGCACGGATGGCTGGAGTGGAACACGTGCGGCTAGTTCCGACAGCATCGCCTGGCGGCAGGCGTCATTCGTGCCGCGCAGTCCCGACCTGGATTTCCACCGGCTTCTCGGCTCGTTCATCGACTACGACCGGAAGGGTTACAGAGCCAAGTACGCCGGGAGAGCGGAACGCGACCGCGTCCGCCTGGACATCGTGACGGTAACCTGGTCGGAAGGTCATCGGTGGGATTTCTATTTCGCCGCATCGACGGGTTTGTGCTACGGTTTCAGTCCGAACCCGGACGACCCGGACAATTTCATTCGCGTGGATGACTACCGAAGGGTCGGCGACGTGCTGGTCCCGCACCGAAACATATCGATCGACAGCTTACCGGACGGTCGCACGCGCCGGCACGAGCGCATCTATTCCAACATCGAGTTCAACATGGTTCTTGACGAGACGCTCTTCCTGCCCGGTAAACGGTAGTGCCAGACTGCGCGCTATCTCTGCGGCACACGGGCTGGCGAATGCAGTCCACGTCCCAGCTGTGGGATTCCAGCGTCCCGCATCCGGACGCGTGCACCGACGAGCCCCGGTGCCAACGGCCGCCGATCATCAGACATCGCGCACGAAAACCCCAATACGAAAGCAACGCGCGTGCTACGGCCGACAGGGAACGCTTCTTGTACGGAGAGCGGGAAATGCCACAGGCGTTCGGGCATCCGAAGCGGCCTCATTCATCTCCTTGAACCGGGAAGGATACCATGGCGAACGGCAAAGGCTACAATCTGGATCGTCGGGAGCTTCTGACTCGGACGGTCCCGGCATGTGCGATGGCGTGGCTGGGGCTCTGCAAGCTGCCGGAGCTGGGGATCTGCGACAGCGCCTCACAGCAACAGGAGGGTCAACACAAGTTCGACGTCCCCAAAGACCTAGCCCTGTCAGAGAGGCAACAGATCGAGCGGGAGAACCGAGAGTTCATCCGCTTCATCAAGACGCTTCAGAAAGAGGTGGGGGAGCCGGAGATCACCCGCTTGCTGAATATCTATTCAGCCGACTACGGCAGTGCCATTGGCAAGATTCAGGCAGAGAGAATGCCTGACACCAGCTTCCAGACTTTCGTAAGCCAGTTCCGGCCACCGAGGTATTCCTCGATACTGACACACGAAGTCGTGGAGGACACCGAGAAGGCCTTCGGACTGCGGGTGACCGAGTGCTGCATCGCCGAGGTCTTCCAAGCGGCCGGCCTGGGCGGAGCGATCGGGCACGCCGCCGTGTGCAACATGGACTACTACTGGCCCACGGGGTTCAACCCGAAGCTGAAGATGGAGCGAAACAAGACCCTGATGCAGGGGCATGACCACTGCAACCACCGCTATGTAGACACAGCCTAGGGTCGAGACGATGTAGATCCCGAGGAACGGTTGACTTAGGGTCGCTGCTAGCCTGGCTGTAGAAGGAGTCGAGGACATGTGGTTTCCGACGCGACATCGCGCTGCGTGGGTCGTGATATTGGCATTTCTGACCGTGACGATGGGGCGGCCCGCGCTCGCCCAGGAGGACAACGAGGACATCGTCATCGGGCACTACAGGAAGATCCACTCTCAGATACTCGACGAGGATCGCACGCTGTTGGTCAACCTGCCGCGCGGATACGAAGCGACGGAGATCGGTTACCCGGTCATCTACATCCTCTATGGAGGTCAGGTCAGAAACTACTTCCCAGAGGCCCTATACATCACCACTCTCCTCAGCACCACGCGGATGCCGCCCGTGATCCTGGTGGGCATCACCAACACGGACCGCTACCGGGACTACCTGCCGCTCGACCGCGAAGGGAACCCGGCCGGCGCCGACCGGTTCCTGCGGTTCATGGTCGAGGAGGCGCTGCCATTCGTCGAGGCAAATTACCGCACCGCGGATTTCCGAATCCTGGTCGGCCCCCAGGCCGGCGGTACGTTTGGACTGTACACCCTGACGGAACGACCCGAGACCTTCGATGTCTACATCTTGAACAACCCATTCCGCTACATGCGGCAGCGAGACTACTTGATCGAGAAGGTCCGGACATCCCTCGCTGAGAGGGACACCCTCGACAACTTCTTGTATGTGATCGCCGAGGATAGCGACTTCCCCGAGGCGCTGGAGTACATGCCGCGGCTCGAGGAAGTCTTGTCCGCCGAGCGGCCGGCCCAGTTCGCCTGGAGGCTGGACGTCGTCGAGGAGAACGGCGATTTCCTCACGCCGACGGGCCTGCGCGAAGGACTGACGCTCGTTTTCAGCGCCTACGAATTTCCGGCCACAGCCGAGGTGGCCTCGCTTGCCGAGATCGAGAAGTACTACGCGGGACTTTCGCAGCACTACGGGTACGAAGTCGCGATTCCTGACATGGTGCTGACCATGCAGTCCGACAACATGGCGCAGAGCGGCAGGACAGACGAAGCGATCGAGATGCTGGAGCGACTCGTGGAAATCTATCCGGCCTCGTTGAACGGCTGGTGGCGTCTGGGAAGCATCTACAGGGAGCGCGGCGAGATCGACAAGGCGATCCACTACTACAGGAAGTGCCTGGAAGTTGACCCTGACATGGTCTACGCCCGGCAGATGATCGAGCGACTGGAACGCGAGAGACCCTAGCAGAGAGTAAGGTTGGCGACTGGCCGTGAGCGCGTATAGGCCAAAGCGGCTCACCCGAGTACCCGTTCTGACCCTCCTGGCGGTTCTGCCGCTCCTCATCGCTTCGTGTGATTCGGAGGGTCCAGCTGAACCGGGGCCCGGTGGCGGTGACTGTCCGCCGGGGCAATGGGAGGCCGATTCGTACGGCAACCGCGCGTGGCGTCACGACTGCGAGCCGTACGTCAGCGACCATTTCACCATCTACAGCGACGGAAGCAGCACTGAGGCGAAGGACACTCTTGCCAGGTTGGCGGAGGCGGTCTTCTCTGATCTGGCGGCCGAGTTCCAGATCGCTTCCGAGGTGGAGTTGGGATTCTCGCCCGGATACACCTACTACATCTACGCGCAAAAGGACATCACGCCCAAGGTGGCGGAAGGCTACCGGCACGGTTTCTTGATCGCGGCAGTCGATTCGCCCGAGCGGCCTACCCAACGGAACCCGGCCTCGTACCGCTACCTGATGAGGCACGAACTGATGCACGTCTTTCAGTTCAGCCTGATCGACTGCCCCGGGAACGCTGAGTGGCCTTACTGGCTCGACATCTGGTTCTCCGAGGGGCAGGCGGTAGTCGTGGGAGGGGCGTACAGGAGGGCCACGCTGCAGCAGTTTCATGCCTGGTTCTCGGACCCGACGCACATCAATCCGGTCCGCATACTGCGCCTCAGCAACCTTCCGGATATCGACCGATTGGGTGAGTACTACCAGATGTTCGCGCTGACCTACGCGTACCTCGTCGACGCGACGCATGGTCACGGGGCGAGCGTGGGGGACTTGCGCGACCTGTTCCAGTTCATGAAGGAGGGTGACACGTTCCACGACGCCTTCCAGCGGGCGCTGGGAATCACCGTCTCATCTCTCGAGGACAACTACATGGACATCATGGAGGCGTACCTAGGAGGATAGAAACGCCTCCCGATGTTCATCCACCTGCCTATCCGATCGGCGGGGCGAACCGAGCATCCTCAATCGGCACGTTGTGCTCGATCTCATCGAAGACGTACGTGCTGGAACCACCCTTCCTGCTGATCGCCATACTGAAAGGGACCAAGACGCCATCCACCTCGCGGTAGTCGTGCAGCTCTCTGTTGTAGCCGAGTCGGGTAAGCAGCCCGGTCTCGACGTCGAAGTGAAGGGTGTGCGATGGATCGTCGTCGATATCGACCCGATACAGCAGGCGCCCATCCAGAGTCGCGGTTCCCGTGACGTTCATATCGGGAAAGTACTCCCGCATGCGCAGCGCGTTCTGAGGATCGACGAGCCAGGCAAACCTGCGATCGTAGTGGGCGTCGAGCGCGACTTCAGCACCGGCTCGGCTCCAGCAGGTCTCCCCGTCGTACCCCTCCCGGCGCGTGCCAAAAGCCGATTGCTGAATGACGAGGTACTTGCCGGGCGCTTTCGCGTAGATCCAGAAGCCATTGGCTTCGTGCACCGGCGGTTGTCGCGTGGGCAGGTCGGTCACCAGACGTCCGGTCATGACTCGTGTGGTCAACTTCGCGATGGCGTCGCGCCCGCCCACGGCTTCGATGTGGCGGTCGAGGATCTCTTGGAGTGTCGGAAGCGGTTCTTGCTGGTCGCGTTCCGTTATCTCCACGCTGCTGAGGATGTCTTCCATCGACTGCCGGTAGGTCTGATAGTCCTCCTCCGGACACCAAATCTGGATGATGTAAAGAGCGTTCTCTTTCGGCCACTCCTCAGACTTCCCGTGCGGAATGACGGCCAGCAGCATGCGCACTCGTGACCCTCTCTCCTTGCCGGGCAGGTTCAGCACCCAAGCATCTTGACCGCCGATCCGTCGGCTAATGGCCCTCTGACCTTCTTTCAGCATCACGTCTTTCATGCTGGCCATCTTCACGAGGTACTTACGGCCGTCCTGCTCGGTCGTCGTATACCAGAGCACGACATGCACGTCGCTCGTCGGATCGGCGACCTCGTAGATCGTCTCATCCTCGGGGCGCGGTACTCTACTCCAGTTACGCAATGCTTCGAACTGAATGCTCAGGGACGGATGCTGGTAGACTCGCAGGTCCTGACCGACGGGATCAGCAATCATCTGGGGCGGCGCCGCCAGCGCGCTGAGAGCGAGCAGTAGAGGCAGCGTAGTCATCGGTTCCTCCTCTCCCGGGTTCGAGATCCCACACTCTCCACCTCACTTCCCGCGATTCCTCAGGCAGGCCGCGGACCAGGAGAGCCGCCGAGACGCCACAGAAGGTTAACCCTTTGCACTACAGCTAGTTACAGGATCAAGCCGGGAATACAGACGCCACCTGACGGCGGATCGTGTGCGGGTGGACACGCCAGAAGGCGTCTCCTGTGTCCGGTTGGACACATGTAGCCAACGAGAGGTAATGGGCTCGAATCCCGCCGGGCGCACTCTCATGATCCCCTAACACCCCCGCCTCAGTCCTAGCGACATGCCCTACCTGCCAACAGATTAGCTACTGAGGACATGACGGCGCGTGATGACGCGCGGACCGAATGACTCCACCGATGCGCAACTCGATCCTCATCGTCGACGACGACCATCGAATCCGGGCCTCCATCCCGGGTGCGCTCAAAAGCGAAGCGCTAGATGTGCGAACCGCCGAAGATGCCGAGCGCGCGTTGTCGCTACTGGGCGAACGACCGGCGGACGTGGTGCTGTCAGACATTCGCATGCCTGGCATGGACGGCCTAGAGCTGCTGCGACTGTTGCGCCAGCGCGCGCCGAGCGTTGCCGTGATCCTCATGACCGCCTACGACGACCTTCCCACCGTAGCGACCGCGATGCGTGAGGGGGCGGTCGACTTCCTGGTGAAGCCACTCGAGTTGCAGCATCTGCGCAGCGTCATCCGGCGGGTGTTCGAGGATCTGGAGGCGCGCGAACAACGTGGCGAACCGACCAAGCCCGCGGAACCGGAGCGCGCCGCGGAGGCGCTCGTTGGCCACGACCCCCGGATGATCGAGATCTTCAAGCTGGTTGGGCAGTTGTCGGCCAGCCGCACCAACGTCGTGATCCGCGGGGCGAGCGGCACGGGCAAGGAACTCATCGCCCGGGCAATCCACCGCGCGTCGCCTTATGCCGATCGTCCATTCGTCGCGGTCAACTGCACGGCACTTCCCAGCACCCTGCTCGAGTCGGAGTTGTTCGGACATATGAAAGGATCGTTCACCGGCGCCTCGAGCGACCGCCGCGGCCGCTTCGCGCTGGCCGAGAAGGGCACGATTTTTCTCGACGAGATCGGAGATACATCGGTCGATTTTCAGGCGAAACTGCTGCGGGTGCTGCAGGAGCACGAGTACTACCCGGTGGGCGCCGAGCAGCCGGAGCGGATGGAGGCGCGAGTCATCGCGGCGACGCACCGGAACCTGGAGCAGCTCGTGGAGCGCGGCGAGTTCCGCGAGGACCTGTACTACCGGCTGCGCGTGGTCGAGATCGCCGTGCCCCCGTTGCGCGAGCGATCCGGAGACATTCCGGCGCTCGCCGAGCACCTGGTGCGCAAGGTGAGCCTGGCGGCCGATCGCCCCGTTCCGATGCTGGCGCCGGAGGCGATGGACTTGCTGATGTCCCACGCCTGGCCTGGCAACGTCCGCGAGTTGGAGAACTACCTAACCCGCGCGGTCGTGTTGGCGACGGGGGACGTGATCCGACCCGAACACTTGGAGCTGGATCCCCGAGAAGACGCTGGTGAGCTGGGTACGCTCGAGACCGCTGAGCGTGACCACGTTACCCGCGTGCTTACTGCAACCCAGGGACACAAATCCAAGGCCGCCGAAATCCTCGGCATCTCCCGCCCGCGACTCGACCGCTTGATCGACAAGTACAGGCTCGGAAACCTTGTCCGCACTCGGCGAACCGGCGACGAGACGGAAACGCAGCAGGACGAACCGTAAATAATACAATGCGCTGGCCGCTATCGCTCCGCACTCGTTTCCTGCTTCTGGTGACAGCCGGCGCGGTGCTGCCGCTTGCGCTCATCGGACTGTGGCTCACGCGCACAGCGTCCCGGTCCGGCGAAGATCTCCTGCGATCGCGGATGGTGGAGACCCTCGACCGAGGAGCTCGGGAGGTTGCCGGACGATGGCCGAGCCTCCGCTCGGACCTGATCACCTTCACAGAATCAATACCGGTCCGGCGCGCCCTAACCGAGCCTGTCGGGACGGTCGATCTGGCGATCGACGGCCTGACTGATTACTCAGGCGCGCTGTCGGCTTTGAGCCTGTACGATGTAAACGGGAACGCGGTTCGGTCTCAGGGCTCTCCCAGCCGTGCGAGCGCAGGCGGGCTTGGACCTGGCCTGCTCGTAAGGCTCCCCGTATTCGCGGAGCGGAGCCCGGAGCGACTCGGAACGCTCGAGGTAGAGATCGCGATCCGTCTCCTCTTGGGCGAAGCAACACTCCGGACATCATCACTCGGAACCGTCCTCGCCGCCTTCGACCCGTCCACGGACGCGTCGCTCTTGCCGCTCCCGTTCGATGCGGCTTTGCTGGTTGCCGAGCGGTTCTCCTGGGGCGTCGACGACTGGATCACTGACCGCCGCGTCCTCACGGAGCCTGCACTCGTTCTGGTAGCCGCCGCTCCGATGTCGCCGCTCGCCGCTCCCTTTGAAGCCGCCGCACGACGAGGGCTGCTCGTGCTACTGATAGTAGCGGGCATGGTGATGATGATCGCCGTGCTCCTGACGGCGAGAATGACGCGGTCGCTCGGCCGGCTGGCGGCCGCCGCGGAAGCAGTCTCGCGGGGCGAGCTGGATCGTCGCGTCGAGGCGACCGGGCGCGACGAGATCGGACAGGTGGCAGGCGCGTTCAATACGATGACCGAGAGCCTACGTAGCACGCTCCGCGAGCTGGCGGATCGCCAAGCGCTCGCGGCCGTGGGCGAGTTTGCCGCGTCGCTGTCGCACGAGGTACGCAACGCGCTGACGTCGATTCGCCTCGACCTGCAAGTGAGCGGCGAGCAGTTGCCGGGCGAAGGGGCAGTCAAGGAACCCCACGAACGCGCGCTCAGAGAGATCGGCCGATTGAACGAGACGGTGACGGGCGCGCTCGAACTGGCACGAAGTGGGCGTCTCAAGCAGGTGCGGCTCGACCTATGGACGCCGCTGATGGCGGCGGCCCACACCGCCGGGCCCGAGTTCGCACAGCGGCAGGCACGCCTGGATGTACCGGAAGCAGGCGCGCCGATCATGGTGGCCGGGGATTCCGCGGCACTCGAGCAGCTGTTCCTCAACATCTTACTCAACGCGGCGCAAGCGCTCGACGACGGAGGCGCTGCAGCGCTCGAAGTCGAACCGGCCGACGGGCAGATCTCTGTCAGGATTCGCGACGATGGCCAAGGGATCCCAGCGGAGGCGCTCGACCGCGTGTTCGAGGCGTTCTATTCGACACGGGAGGGCGGCACGGGGCTCGGACTTCCGATCGCTCGCCGAATCGCACAGGCGCACGGAGGTCAACTGAGGATTCGAGCAGCGGTCGGGACCGGCACCGAGGTCGAGATCACCCTGCCGCTGTCGATGTAATGTCCTGACAGAGCAGATTGTAATGGAGCGTGACATTCCGTCCCCGTGCCCACTGTGTCCCAGCGCCGAACCCGTTGATTTGCATTGGATTACGCAAACTGGTACCCGCCGGCACGGAACGTGGACTTCCCTCGTCTTAGCTGATCTGAAGCACGTGGACTCGAAGAGGGAGGTTGCCATGAAGTTGATCACATTGCTCGGGCTGGTGGTTGCCGCGGCGGCCTGCGGCGAAGGCGCGGCCCAGAGAGCAGACAACGGCACCGCGTCCGCTATGGCGGCCGCACTGGAATCGGGCGTCCAGCCCCAAGGGATCGTGGCCCGAAGGCTCGCGTCAAACGAAGACGTTTACCGGCCGAGACTCTCCACGTTCTCGCCGGATGGCAAGTATCAGGCTTTCAACTACCATTCACACGCCCATTTGGCCCGAACGTATCCATCGTCCGGGACACCCCCCGGCAGAAGCTGGGGCGAGTTGGCTATTCGGAACCTGGAAACCGGAGAGATTCGCCAGGTCACCAACAGAGAGGCCGAGTCGGAGTGGGGGGCCGCAATGGGAGGGATGGTGTTCTCGTCCGATGGGACACAGATCGCCTACGGGTGGTTTCAACATGATGGCCACTTGCTTCGCACCATAGCCGTGGAGGGTGGTGAAGCCCGCACCCTCTTCGATGCCGAGACCCGTGGGGCGGATTGGGTCGAGCCTCTGGACTGGAGCCCTGACGACAAGGCAGTGCTGGTGGGGGTGATCAAATCTGACAGGGGGAGGGGGTTCGGGAACGATAGTCACGAGCTCGCAACCGTGTCGACATCGGACGGAGGCGTACGCACGCTCAAGGACGATGTCGGTTTCCGTGTGCCCTACGGACGCGCGTTCTTCTCGCCGGACGGGCTCTACGTCGCGTATAGCGCGCTCTTCGCTGGCTCGGACGCGATGAGTGACGTGCGGGTTCTGGCCCTGGAGTCGGGCCGTGAGGAGCAGATTCTCTCCGGCCCCTCGGACGAACTGGTGCTCGGCTGGAGCGAGGACGGGCGGCGGCTCTACGTCATGAGCGATCGGGCCGGGAGTCCCTCCCTTTGGGCCGTGCCTATGGCCGAGGGAGCACGCGCCGGCGATCCGAAGCTCATCCGGCGCGAGGTGCACGGATTCATCTCAGGGCACGTCGTGGGCGGGAAGCTGCTCTACCACATCGTCACCGAGAGCCCACAGCTCTACACGATGGAGCTTGACCTCGAGACGGGCCGTGTGCTGTCAGAGCCCGTGGCTGAAGAGGGTGGGAGAACCATGTGGATTGACCACCCGGTGTGGTCGCCCGATGGACAGTTCCTGGCCTACGCCCGGGGCAGAGATCCCCAGTCCATCGTCGTGCGCGCCGCGATGGGAGATCACCTGCGGCAATTCGCCCTTCCCGCCGGCTTCGTCTCGGTGAGCCGCATGCGGTGGACGCCGGACAGCCGGTCCCTGCTGATCGGGGCGCGTGGCAGCGCGCAGGGGGCTTCCAATGTGCTGGTCCTCACGCTCACCACCGGCGACTTCGAGGTCGGCTTGGCGAACCCAAGGGTGAGTTCGCCGCTGTCCGCCGACGGGCGGACCGTCTACAGCTCCGGGGGCGGTAGGGTGCGAGTCTTTGACCTTACGACCGGCGAGGTCACGGATCTGTATAGGGGCGATGGTGATCTCTCAAGCTGTTTTGCCGCATGGTCGTCCCTTTCGCCTTCGGATGATCGGCTGGCCTTTTCAGGCCCGTGTGTAGGCGTCATGCCGACGGCTGGCGGAGAGCCAACCTGGCTGTATCGGGGATCGCCTATGCTCGAGTTCTCGAGCGAAGGCGATTTAGTGGGGGGTGAGCTATTCGGACGCGTGATTGCCTGGACCGCCGATGCGTCGTCATTGCTGTTCGCTAAGAGCGTGCCCGGGGAGTACAGCCTGAAGGAACTCTGGATCGTCCGCGCTGCCGGTGGATCCCCACGCAAGCTGTTTGCGTTCGACGGGCTCTGGTCGGTCGCCGCGCATCCGGACAATCGGCGCATCGCGTTCATGGCCGGCGAAGAGCGATATGAGATGTGGGTGATGGAAGGGCTGGACGAGGCGGCGAAGGAGTAGGCCTCGATTGAAGGCGATGGTCACCGGCCCCGCGCATTCCACACACGCGGGGCCGGATGCCTTGTCAGATGGTACCTTTCTGGCGCAGCATCTCGATGACGGCAACTGCGTCGAGTTGCTCCCTTGCCAACCGGCGCGCACACCTCCATCTACAATCAATCGTGCAACCCACCCTGTACTACTGACGTGCGCGCGGTGCGAGGATAGATGCTGCGGCTCCTGCACCGCCCCCTGTCCATCCGAGACGGAGAATGGCACATGTCTTCCTCACGTGGTTTCCGCGGTTCAATCCAGACGCTTATCGCGCTCACCCTGTTCGGTCTCCTTATTGGAGGTACCCAGCGAGCCGAGGCACAAGGTACCCGCCTGCTGCGCGACCCCGACGTGGGCCCGAACCACATCGTCTTCGTTCACGCGAACGATCTCTGGTTGGTCGGGCGTGACGGCGGCGACGCGGTGCGGCTCACCAGCGGCGAGGGCGGCGAGACCGGCCCGGCCTTCTCGCCCGACGGCCGCTGGATCGCCTTCACCGGCCAGTATGGCGGCAACGTCGATGTGTTCGTCGTGGCGGCGACCGGCGGCGAGCCCCAGCGCCTGACCTGGCACCCGGGAGGGGACGTCGTCCAAGGGTGGACCCCCGAGGGAGAGGTCCTCTTCCAGTCCGGCCGAGAGGGTCAGCCGACTCGCCTATGGCGTTTCTACACCGTCCCGGTCACCGGCGGATTCCCTAAGCCGCTGGCCGTGCCTCAGGCCTACCACGGAGAGATGAGCGCCGACGGAGCGTGGCTGGCCTACCAGGAGATCGGCTACTGGGATCCGGAGTGGCGGAACTACCGCGGCGGCCAGGCCCAACCCGTGAGCGTCGTCTCGACCGAAAGCTGGGAGCGCCTGACTCCTCCCTGGGAAGGCGAGCGCCAGATGGCGCCGGTCTGGATGGACGGTGTGGTCTATTATATGTCCGAGCGCGATTGGGCCAGCAACGTCTGGTCCTTCAACCCCCAGACGGGTGAAGAGCAGCAGCTGACCTTCCACGCCGACTTCGACGTGAAGAGCCTGGGCGCCGGCTACGGCGTCGTGGTCTACGAGCAAGCCGGCTACCTCCACGAGTTGAATCCCGCCACGGGCGCCACGCGCCAGCTGGAGATAAGGGTGGCAGGGGACCTGAACTGGGCTCGGCCGCGCTGGGAGGAGGTCCCGGCGGCGCGGCTCCGGGACCCGCGACTCTCACCCACCGGCAAGCGAGCCATCTTCGAGTACCGTGGCGACCTGTTCACCGTGCCGGCGGATGACGGCAGCTGGCGCAACATCACGCGCAGTCCCGGCGTAGCGGACCGGCACGCCGTGTGGTCACCCGACGGAGAGAAGATCGCCTGGTTCAGCGACGAGGGCGGCGAGTACGGCCTGGTCGTCGCGGACCAGGACGGCTCTGACCCGCGCCGCATAGAGATCCCCGATCCCACGTTCTTCTTCGTGCCGACGTGGTCGCCCGACGGTACACGTCTGGCCTTCACCACTACGGACTACCGACTGATGATCGTGGACCTGGAATCGGGGGCGCTCACCCATGTGGACACGGACCGCTACGCCCACCCGCAGCGGTCGATCGACCAGGTCTGGTCACCGGACTCGCGCTGGGTCGCCTACGCGCGGCGCCTGGACAACCAACTGCGCGCGATCTTCGTCCACGACGCCCGCAGCGGCGAGACGCGACAGCTGACCGACGGGATGGCCGATGCCGTGAGCCCCGCTTGGGACGCCTCCGGGAAGTATCTCTACTTCCTGGCGTCCACCGACTACGGGCTCAACACCGGGTGGCTGGACATGACCCGCTACGATCGGCCGGTGACCCGCGGCCTCTACGTTGCCCTGCTGAAGGAGGATGAGCCCTCGCCGTTCTTGCCGAAGAGCGACGAGGAAACAGGCGAGGGTGAGGAGGAATCGGAAGAGGGCCGGCCGTCGCGCGGGGCACGCAATCAGAGCCGTGATGCGGAGCCCCCGGAGGTGGTCATCGACTTCGAAGGCATCGCTGGGCGCATCGTGGATGCCCCGAACCTGCCGTTGCGGAATTACCTCGGCCTGCTTGCCGGGCCGGAGGGCCGCATCTTCGTCGCCGAGGCGATTCCCAACGAGCGGGGCTTCACGCTCCAGCGCTATACGCTGAAGGACGCGGAGGCGGAGAGTTTCCTGGAGGGGGTCAACGAAGCCACCGCCTCGCACGACCGAAAGAAGCTGTTGTACCGGTCGGGAGAAAGCTGGATCATCGTGGACGCGGGCGGCGCGCCACCGCGCAACAGGGAGGGCCGTCTGGCGTTGGGCGGCATGCGCATCCGCGTGGAGCCACGCGCCGAGTGGGCGCAGATGCTGCGTGACGGGTGGCGCTTCATGCGCGACTTCCTCTACGTGGACAACGTCCACGGAGCGCCCTGGGATGAGGTCTGGGAATGGTACAGCCCGTGGCTGGAGGACGTGAACCACCGCTCCGACTTCAACCACCTGCTCGACATGCTTTCGGGCGAGGTGGCGGTTGGACACTCCTACGTCCGCGGCGGCGATTACCCCGACCTGACGCAACCGCGCACGGGACTCCTGGGAGTCGACCTGGAGGAAGCGAACGGCTTCTACCGCATCACGAGCATTTACTCCGGTGAGGACTGGACCCCGGGACTCCAGGGTCCGCTGGCGGTTCCGGGCATGAACGTGAACGAGGGCGACTATCTCCTGGCCATCGACGGTCACGAGCTGCGAGCGCCCACCAACCCGTACCTGCTGCTCGAAGGTACGGCGGGCCGGACCATCACCGTCACCGTGAACGGCCGGCCCAACCTGGACGGCGCGCGTGAGATCTTTGTCGAGCCCGTCTCCAGCGAGCGGCAACTCCGCACCTGGGCCTGGGTGGTGCAAAACCAGCGCAAGGTGGACGAGATGAGCGGCGGCCGTCTGGCCTACGTCTGGCTCCCCAACACCGGTGGTGGCGGCTACTCGTACTTCAACCGCATGTACTTCGCCCAGCAGGACCGGCAAGGGGCCGTCATCGACGAGCGGAACAACGGCGGCGGTTCCGCGGCAGACTATATAGTAGAGGTTCTAGCGCGTGAGCTGACCGGCTACTTCAACTCACGGGCCGGAGACCGGAAGCCCTTCACCCAGCCGATGGCCGGACTCTGGGGGCCCAAGGTCATGGTCATCAACGAGCGGGCCGGCTCCGGTGGGGACCTGCTTCCCTACCTGTTCCGGTTCAAGGAAGTCGGCCCGTTGGTGGGTACCAAGACCTGGGGCGGCCTGGTGGGAACCTGGGACACGCCGCCGCTCCTGGACGGGGGCCGGTTCGTGGCGCCCCGAGGCGGCTTTTTCGATGTGAACGGCGAATGGGCCGTGGAGGGCGAAGGCGTAGCACCGGACATCGAGGTCCGCAACGACCCGCGGCCGGTCATCGAGGGTCGCGATCCGCAACTGGAGGCCGCCGTGCACGAGGCGCTGCGCCTGCTGGAGACCGAGGCGATCGAGCTGAAGCCCGAGCCGGCACCGCCGGTCCGCTGGCGCCGACCGAATCGCAGCGGCGGATGAGGAGGCAGAAGGCCGGGCTGTGTTGCCCGGCCTTCTTCTACTCGACGCGAAGAGCCTCGATCGGATCGATGCGTGACGCCCGGCGCGCCCACATGGCGCTCAATCCGTCCCCTCCTGCTATTCCGCGCGCAACGCCTTCACGGGGTCCACCCGGGTCGCGCGAAGGGCTGGCAGTAGGATCGCCGTCACCGAGATGGCCAGGGTCAGAAAAGCGACCGCCACGTAGACCCTCAGATCCGTCGGTGCAACACCGAATAGGAGAGAACTGATCATCTTGCTTCCGAGAAATGCGCCCACCAAACCCAGCATGATGCCCACGGCCGCCGTCACGATTGCCTGCCGGAGGAACGTCGCGGCGATCTGGGGCGTCGCCGCGCCGAACGCCATGCGGATGCCGATCTCGCGCGTGCGTCGGGAGACGAGATAGGCTACGACTCCGTACAATCCTACGGAGGCGATCGCGACAGCCAGGAATGCGAAGAGGCCCAGCAGGGTCAGGTAGTGACGAGTTGGTGCCGCGGCGCGGTGTATCGCATCGCTCACGGTCTCGACCGTCTGGGGCACGACGTTGGGATCCATGGCCGCGAGATGCTCCCGGATGGCGGGAAAGAGCCTGCCCACGCCGGCCGACCCAGTCACGTGCACGGTCATGCGAGCCAGGAACCGGCGCACGTCCCGGGTCTGGAAAGGATGATCCGCTCCCGCCTGGGCGAGCGGTACGTACACCTCGGGGCGGGGCTCCGCATCGAGGTTTTGACGCACGTCACGAACCACGCCCACCACCGTCCAGGCCTCGCCGAAGCCGAAGGCCACCGCTACCCTGAAGCGTGCCCCCAGGACTTCCTGGCCCGGGAAATTCTCCCTGACGAACGCCTCGTTGACCACCGCGACGTGGACCGCGTCCGCACGATCCGTGGCTTCGATGCCGCGACCGCGCAGCAGAGACAGTCCCAGCGTTTCGAAGTACCCCGGCGTGGCGGGGTGCACGGACGTGTAAGTCCTCGCGGCCGGGTCCGGTGCCGGGCGTCCCTCCACGTCGATGTTCCCCGCGGTGCGTACACCCGTCAGCGGCGGCCCGAAAACGCTGCCGACGGAGGCGACGTCGGGGAGCGGCCGCGTGCGGTCCTCTAGTTCCTGGACGAAGGCCATGATGGCCTCCGGATCATCGTAGCGGCCGGAAGGCAGGTACACATCGAAGCGCAGGACTTCGCGGTTCGAGAACCCGAGGTCGACCCGATACAGTTGTCCCAGGCTGCGGCCGAGCAGGCCCGCTCCGACAAGGAGCACGACGGACAGAGCGAGCTCGCCGACCAGCAGCCAGTTCCGTGCAGAGGTCTCGCGCCTTCCTGACGTGCCGCGTCCCCCGCCCGCGACGGTTTCGGCGATGGGGCGCCGCGTGGCGTGAAGCGCGGGACTGAGTCCGAAGAGCACGGCCACAAGAGCGGTCAACCCCAAGGAGAACAGGAGCACGCCTCCATCGATGGCGACCCCTTCGATGCGCGGGAAGCTGCCAGAAACGGTCTTCTTGAAGGCGTCCACGAGCCAGAGCGAGAGCATCAAACCACCCGAGCCTCCGATCACCGCCAGCACCAGGCTCTCCATCAGAAACTGGCCCGTGAGCCGCGACCTCGAGGCACCGAGCGCCGCCCGTACTCCCACTTCGACGCTTCGAGTCGATGCCCGGGCCAACAGCAGGTTGGCCACGTTGCCACACACCACCAGAAGCAGAAGCCCGACTGCCCCGAGCAGCACCCAGAGCCCGGCCCGAACATCCGCGACCATGTAATCCAGCAGGCGCTCGAACCGCATGCCCGTCTGACCGTTGGTGTCGGGGAACGCCTCGCGCAACCCGGAGGCCAGCACGGCGAGGGATGCCTGTGCTTGGGTGGGATCGACATCCGCGCTCAGGCGCGCGACCGCTTCCAAGTTGCGGCAGCCGCGGGCCGAGTAGCACGGGTGGCGGTGGGGTATCCACAGCTGCGCCCCCTGCGGGAAGTCGAACCCAGCGGGCGCCACCCCAACGATCTCATAGCTCTCATCCGATACCTGAAGGCGGGTCCCGATCACGTTGGGATCGCCCCCCAGCAGTCGCCGCCAGAGGGCATGACTGACTACGACGACCCGCTCCGCCGCGTTCGGGTGGTTCTCCTCGTGTCGGAGATCGCGCCCACGGCTCGGCGCCGCGCCGAACACCTGGAGGATCCCCCCGGTTACGTAGGCACCTGTAACGAGCTCGGCGCCTTCGGGGTTCGTGAGCGCGAAGGTGGTCGGGGCGAACCCTTCCACGGACTCCACGGCGGCCAGCTCACGCACGCTCTCGACGTCGGGCCGCGACATACCCGATCGATTCCAGCCGCGCTCCTGGTTCACGGTCCACACCATGACCACACGATCGGGGTCGGGGTACGGAAGCGGTCTCAGCAGAGCCCCTTTCACCACACTGAAGACGGCGGTGTTCGCGCCGATCCCCAGCGCCAGGATTCCGAATGCAACTGCCGTGAACCCGGGATTGCGTGCCAGCGAGCGCACAGCGAAGCGGACATCGTTGAGAATCTGCGCCATTGGGCTCTGCCTCCATGCGATGACGATCGCGATTATCAGATCCGCGAGGGGTGCACGGGTCATGCCAGGCGAGAACGCAGCGGGCGTGGCGTCGGAACGCGCGTTTCTCTCGGTGTGCATGGCATCACAGAGCGCCGGCGTTCGCTTGTGGGATCGGGTAGTTCCAGAAACGGACGTTGTCCAAGAATCGAGCGGGTCCTTCGGTCCCGGTCGGCGCTACGTGCCGGAGGATCGGAAGCGAAGAGGAAGTCCGGAGCCGCTACTCGACGCGAAGAGCCTCGATTGGATCGACGCGCGATGCCCGGCGCGCCGGCAGATAGCTCGCCAGAAGAGCGACCGCCGAGAGAAACAGGGGGGACGATAGCGACCCGAACATGCTCGCTCAGACGACCTCTCTTCGACCGACTGAACCGCCCCGCTCGCATAGAGAGATCAGGCGGCCTTGACCCAGAATAGCTGTCGGAGCCGTCGCCAGGCTCCTCTGGACCGAAGGCGGACGTCGTTGCCAGCTGCCTACCGGCTGCCACCAACTGGCTGAGCATCGCCACAGCACTCGTCACCACGGGGTTTTTCGTTCGGCCGCCAAGCAGCCTGGGCGCCGTCCGGCCGCTCTGATGCGGTCGAGCCCGGCCTCTGGGAGACCGGGCTCGAAGTTACTACTCTTCCCCTAGGTGGCCGTCATGCGAACTCATCACTTGGTCCACAGCACGGCACGCGATCGTCCTTTGTGCTCTCTGTTCCCGACGATGTAACCGACGCTGTTGATGACCAACGCGTTGCCGTATCTTTCGTTCAGCAGTTCGCTGCTAGACCCATTCTCATACCAGACGATCGGCTGCACGTAGCGACCCATATCATGCGTTCCAACGGCTTCCCAGCCGCCATCGACGCGCCTGACATCGAGGGCTCTGGAGTACTTGCGTTCCGGAGCGCCGGCGATCGTATCTATGATGAAGGCGCAGCCTGGGACGGTCACCGTCCATACGGCCGGCTGCCAGGAGACCCGCCCCGCGATCAGAACGTTTCCGTCAAACCGGTCTTCGATGCGCCAGACGACGCTCTCGCTTGCGCCATCCGGGTGCAGATCGCAATAGGAGCCCTCGGCTGTCCACAGGGCCGACTTGCCTTCGACGCCGCCCACCACGTCGCCATCGTTGTTGAGGCCCAGGGCCGCGCTCCCGGGCGTGAAGAGCTTAACAGGTTCCGCGGCCGGCGAGGCCCAGACCACAGCGAAGATATTCGATCCCCAGAACAACCTACCGGCGATCATACCGTCGTTGTTGACGTCCCGGGCGTCGCCGCTGTCGGCGTCGGCTAGCGCCAACACCTGGCCGGTAGCCCAACGATCACCCTCGGGTTGCCATGCCACGGGAACCTTTGGGTACCACCCGTTTGCCCCGCCCACGATCAAGGATGCGGCGTCGTTGATTCCGCTCGCCCAACTTCCGCCGTAGTTGTACGGCGCGTTCGGCGGCTCAAGGACCACAGGATCCACGTCCCCGATGTCGGCGGGCGTGCCCGTCCACACGACGGCAACGTTAGGGCTGCCGAGCGGCTGATCGATCCAGCCCGCCACGTGTAGCAGCTCGCCCTGTTGCTCACCGATGTCGTGAGCGACGCCATCGCACTGCCTGCACAGCAGCTCGAGGTCGATGGGGGTGTACTGGCCACCGTGCGGCGGTTCTTCACCACCCGAGCACTTCGGGTGATCCGGCAGCTTGTCGCAATTGAAGGCCAAATCGGGACCGTCCAGCGGGACCGTGGGGCCGTCCTTCTCGCAGCCAAGCGCCACGAAGGCGACGAGTAGAAGTGGGGTTGTCTTGTCGATGATTCTCATCATTGCCGTCCTCCTCGCGAAGAGGCTCA
>JBDHHL010000022.1:0-18641 GCA_039589375.1 Gemmatimonadota bacterium
TCTTCTGCGAGTTCCGCTTTCTGCGACGGGGGAGCCGCTAACTGCGGACAACTTTCCTCTCTGTCTATTAGACGACGAGGCGCCCGAAACGTTAAGCGACGCTCAGAGGCCACGGCAAAGGCCGAACCGTTTCAGCGTACGGGGTTGTCTCAGCTGATCTCGAGGAAGGGAGGCAAACGCCGACAGGAAAGGACGGGCTTCGCCTTGCCGCTCTGCCATCCCAGAGCGACGCGGCGACGCCCGTTCTATCAGCGTAACTTCGGCTACCGGTTCTGGCCGCTCTTTCCCAGTTTCACGCTCCAAGACCCGCGACTCTGCGACGTGAACTTCCGCAGTAGAGCTTCACGAGTCGATTCCGCCACGGGCAGGACGTCACCGGAAGAATCCACGGCTATTCCGTAGCGCGCGTCGTATGGGATTGCCTGCAACCTGAAGCCGGCTGTAGAACTCGCCCCGCCGAGCGCCTGCGTGGTGAGCGAGTAGTCGCCAACGTCTGGTCGTCCCAACGCATTGGCGATGACCAGCCACGTCTCATCGACCACAGCCTCAAGAGCAAACGTCGCTATGCTATCCGGCGAGTTGCGATCGCAATCCGCCCACGCTTCCGGCAGCGAACAATGGAGTAGCCAACCCTCGAGGTCGACGATCAACAGAGCCGGTTTGAAGTGCAGAGAGCCCATGCGGAACTCGACCTGGTCACCGGTAACCACATCGACCGAGAAGACGTCGTAGTAACTCTCATCGTCCAGCTGACAGTCATCCGTCCCTAGAGCCCCGAGGATTTCATCCGTATGGGCCAAGTCGCCCTCGACTGGGCAACCCAAGTAGTTTGGGACAGATGGGTCGATCAGCGTCACATCGGCCTCCACCCTGGCGATGCCATAATCGGAGGCCGTGTTGTCCTCGACCTCGAAGACCCAGCTCCCGACCAGCGAATCCCCGACCAGCTGCGTCTCCCACTCCTCGATCGTCGTCGTAGCGTAGTCTCCCACGCCGATCTGTCCCGACAGGGCCAGAACACCAGACTCATCGATGCTACCATCGACCTGGCCTTCAATACTACCCTGTAGGGCCAAGCCATTGACGCGAGAGCTACTCTGACTGAGGGTCAGGCCCAGGCTGAGAGACCTCCCCACGTAGAAGATGCCCTCACAGAAAAGTGGGTCACTTCCACTTAGTTGCGTGCACGCGAGCACGCGATACTGGCCGACCCACTCGCCGCGCACGTCTGGGAAATTCCCGGGGCCGCTAGGATCATCCCCACCGCAGCCAGCCAACAACACCGCAAGTAGCATCACGGCCAGCGGGAGAGTCGCATTACCGGATCGAGTCTTCATCGCATACGCTCGGTCAAGCATCGTGGGTGCGGGTGTGTACAAAAACCTACTGACCCCCCAGTCAATGTCAAACCAATTGACACTGAGCAGAATGGCCACCCTGACGATCTCTCCGTGTGTACCGCGGCGCAGATCGCCGGCACATGCCACCAGACACCAATGCGACGCCCAAGTTCCGCTGGGTTGAAGGTTTCGATCTTCTTCGCTAGTGTAACGGCGTCCCTTTCCAACACCTCATGACAGGAGAGCTAAGATGAACAGGGTCGTTCTGGCAGCCGCCGTGTTGCTGATCGCGCTTCCTAGCACGTCCGCCGCCCAAGAAGAGTCGAGGGATCGACTGACTCTCGATCTCTATCTCGAGATGGAAGGCGTCAGCAGCCCTCGGATTTCACCCGACGGAAGACAGATCATCTACACGCGCAGCTGGATCGATAAGGTCAACGACCGCCGCGAATCTGCGCTCTGGATAATGAACGTCGACGGCTCCAAGAACCGCTACCTCGCCGACGGTTCCGGAGCACGCTGGTCGCCCGACGGCACTCGCATCGCTTACCTGGCGTCAGGCGAGCCCAAAGGAAGGCAGATCTTCGTACGGTGGATGGACGCAGAGGGCGCTACGACTCAGATCACACGCATCGATGAGACGCCCGGCGCGATTCGCTGGTCGCCAGACGGCAGGTCGCTCGCCTTCACGATGATCGTGCCTAGCCGGGATGCCTGGACCGTCAAGCTGCCGCGCAAGCCCGAGGGAGCGAAGTGGACGCCAGGGCCGCGGATCATCGACCGACTGAACTATCGTCGCGACCGCGTCGGTTTCCTCGAAGACGGGTTTAGGCATGTCTTCGTGGTTCCCGCGGACGGCGGTACTCCCCGCCAGCTGACCGACGGTGACTACAACCACGGCGGAACCTGGTCAGGCGGCAGCATCGACTGGACGCCCGACGGCCAGGCGATCGTCTTCAGCGGTCTCCGGGAAGAGGAAGCAGAGTACATCTGGCGCGAGTCAGAAGTCTACGAAGTGAGCGTGGCGGACGGTGCCATCAAGAAGCTCACGGACCGACGGGGACCCGATGGGAGCCCGGTCGTCTCACCCAATGGCCGGTACATCGCGTACACGGGCTACGACTTCACCGACGACACCTACATCGCGTCGAGGCTCTACGTCATGGATCGCGACGGCGGCAACCCGCGGCTGCTCACACCGGACCTCGACCGCAACCCGAGGGGGCTTCTGTGGTCGGCGGACAGCCGCACAATCTACTTCAACGTCGACAGCGAAGGGGCGCGGAACCTCTACTCGTCCAATCTGGAAGGCGAGGTCCGTAAGGTAACCGATGGTGTCCATATGCTCAGCGTGAGCGACATCAGCGCAAACGGACGCGCCGTCGCAGTACGCACGAGCTTCCTCGAGCCGGGCGACGTCGTGAGCTTCGAAACGAGACGGCCACAGAACATGCAGCAGCTCACGTTCGTGAACGACGACGTACTGCACGGAATCGAGCTAGGCGAAGTGGAGGAGATCTGGTACACCTCGGTGGATGACTTACGCATTCAAGGTTGGATCATCAAGCCGCCGGGCTTCGATCCGTCCAAGCAGTACCCCCTGATCCTACAGATCCATGGCGGACCTCACGCGATGTACAACGTCGGCTTTTCCTTCAACCGTCAGGAGCACGCCGCGAACGGGTATGTGGTGCTGTACACCAATCCACGCGGAAGTTCGGGTTACGGCTCCGCGTTTGGGAACGAGATCAAGCGAGCCTACCCCGACAAGGACTTCGATGACCTGATGAGAGGTGTCGACGAAGTGGTCGCCCGCGGGTATGTCGACGAACGCAACATGTTCGTGTTCGGTGGCAGCGGCGGCGGGGTTCTAACCTCCTGGATCGTGGGGCACACTGATCGCTTCGCAGCGGCTTCCGCCAACTATCCGGTGATCGACTGGCTATCGTTCGTCGGCACGACCGATGGCGCAAGCTGGTATCGCAACTTCGACCACTTTCCTTGGGAGGACCCCAGCGAACACCTTCGCCGTTCGCCACTCATGTACGCGGGGAACGTGAAGACTCCGACCATGCTGATGACCGGCGTGAACGACCTTCGTACGCCGATCTCGCAGACGGAAGAGTTCTACATGGCGCTCAAGGTGCAAAAGGTCCCGACCGTGATGCTGAGATTCAACGACGAGTGGCACGGCACGAGCTCGCGGCCCTCGAACTTCATGCGATCCCAGCTGTACCTGCGAAGCTGGTTCGAGAAGTACACCACGCAGGATGAAGAGCCCGTCACCACAACGGCGAACAAGCCGGAGTAGCTACTGTATCAAGCCGAGCCAATGGGCTCCCAGACGGCCCGGTCGCGCGCATGCGGCCGGGCCGCTGCTGTCCCCAACGGGGCCCGTTGATCGGTGTCACCGTCCAGGTTAGTCTGTCGTTTCGTTTCCACGGCCCCAGAGAGACAAACAACCGGAGAGATGTCCTAGGTGGGCGAACTTGAAGTCAGCCGTTCCGCTGATGGCTCAGTCGCGATTCGAATCGCCGGGAGCTGGCAGCTACACGAAGGCCTACCTGACCCTGGTCCGGTGGAGGCAGAGCTCACCTCGGAGCCTCGCCCTCGGGCGCTCATCTTCGACACCGCCAGGCTGACCAGCTGGGACAGCGGCATCCTGACATTCCTTGCCAGAGTCATCGACCTGGCCGGCACCCGAGGTGTCGAGGCGGATCGAAGCGGGCTACCTGCTGGGGTCCAGCGCTTGCTCGCGCTTGCCGAAGCGGTACCGGAGAAGGAAGACGCCCGGGCGACGCAAGCCGATCCGTCCGTTCTTGACAAGATCGGGACGCGAACGATCTCAGCCGGGACATCTCTCACAGAGATGCTCACGTTCCTCGGCCACGCCACGCTTACGCTGGGCAGACTGTTCCGTGGAAGAGTGCGGTTTCGCCGTTCCGACCTGCTAGCGCTGATCCAACACGTCGGTGCCGAGGCGCTTGGCATCGTCACGCTCATCTGCTTCTTGATTGGGCTAATCCTGGCGTTCGTGGGCGCCGCGAGCCTGAGGCAATTCGGGGCCACAGTATACGTTGCCGACCTTGTCGGCATCGCCATGGTGCGCGACATCGGCGCCTTGATGACCGCTATTGTCATGGCAGGAAGGAGCGGCGCAGCCTTTGCCGCCGAACTCGGCAGCATGAAAGTAACCCAGGAGATCGACGCGCTGAACACGATGGGCATCTCACCGCTGGAGTTCCTCGTACTCCCCCGCATCGTCGCTCTGTCTCTGATGATGCCACTTCTCTGCGTTTACGCAGATTTCGTCGGCATCATGGGCGGCGCGTTCATCGGGATCACCATGCTCGACCTCTCGCTCACCACGTATATGCAGCAGACGATCGATGCCGTGACAGTCTCTTATCTCCTCGGTGGTATGTTGAAGGCGTTCGTGTACGGGATTTTGATCGCGCTCGCCGGCTGTCTACGCGGCATGCAGGCTAGCACGAGCTCGTCTGGTGTCGGAGTAGCCACGACCTCCGCGGTAGTGACGAGCATAGTGTTGATAATCACTGCCTGCGGGGTTTTCGCCGTCTTATTCTTCGTTATCGGAATCTAGTTTGCCGGTCATTGACTGGATAACGGCTATGGAAGCACACATCACTGTTCGCGACTTGACGATGGCATACGGCGACTTCGTCCTCATGCGTGACCTGAACTTCGAGGTTCAGCAGGGCGAGATCTTCATCATCATGGGTGGCAGCGGTTGCGGCAAGAGCACGCTGCTCAGGCACCTGATCGGCCTCAAGGAGCCGGCCGTAGGCGAAATATTCTATGGAGCCGAGAACTTCACGCGCGCCGGCCAGAGCCGCAGGGTAGAGATGCTGAGGCGCTTTGGAGTTCTCTATCAGAGCGGCGCCCTCTGGAGTTCGATGACCCTCGCCGAGAACGTCGGCCTGCCACTGCACGAGTACACCGATCTTACGGCTGCCGAAATCAGAGAAGTAGCGTCGCTCAAGCTGGCACTCGTAGGGCTCAGAGGATTTGAAGACTTCTATCCGTACGAGATCAGCGGCGGAATGCAGAAGCGCGCCGGTCTGGCCCGCGCCATAGCGCTGGACCCCGATGTGCTGTTCTTCGATGAGCCATCCGCCGGCCTTGATCCCATCAGCTCGAAGCGGCTTGACGATCTCATACTCGAGTTGCGGGACAGCCTCGGCGCGACGGTCGTGATCGTCACGCACGAATTGGCCAGCATCTTCGCCATAGGCACTGACAGCATCTTTCTTGACCCCGAGACGCGGACACTGATCGCTCGCGGCCCGCCCGATCAGCTGCGCGATCACTCGGACGACCCGACGGTGCGCCGCTTCCTGTTGCGAGGCGATGACACCGACACCGAGGAGGTAGAATGAGCAGGAGAGCGAGCCCCACGCTTGTTGGGGCCTTCGTGGTCGGCGCCGTCACGATAGCGGTGTCAGGCCTGATGGTCTTCAGCTCGGGGAGGCTGTTCCGCGACCGGTACCCGTTCGTTGCCTACTTCGCCGGCTCCGTTTCCGGACTGCGTAATGGAGCTCCCGTGAAGTTCAAAGGCGTCGAGGTCGGCCAGGTAACCGGAGTCTGGATTGATCTCGGCGGCAGAATAGCAGAGGCAAACGCCATCCCCGTGACCTTCGAGATCTACCAGGACCGAGTTCGCGAGCGCGGAGGCGAGGCGGATCTGGGCAATCCGGAATGGATAGACGGAGTAATAGCGTTAGGGCTCAGAGCGCAGTTGTTAACCGAGAGCCTCGTCACCGGTAGGCTATATGTGTCACTCGACTTACATCCGGGCAGCCCAGCAATCTTGAGAGGAGGCCCCGAGACGCCGTACCCCGAGGTTCCTTCACTACCGACACCGTTCCAGGAATTCCAACAGCAAGCCGCCGAGTTCATCGCCAAGTTCAAGGCCATTGACCTCGAGTCCCTTTCCAAGTCACTAGACGACGCGCTCACCGGAATGAGCGATTTCATCAACTCGCCCAAGCTCGCGGATGCGGTAGCCTCGCTCGACAATACGCTCCAGGCCACTAACGAGGCGGTGGTCGAGCTGGACAATCTGCTCGAAGACATCGACACGCAGATATTGCCCATGGCGGCCAGCTTCGACTCCACACGTACTGCCGCCGACATCACGCTCGCGGAGGCGCAGGCAACGCTGGAGGGTATCAGGGTCCTGCTGGAGCCCGGCTCGCCTCTTACCTACCGTCTCGATGCCGCCCTGAAGGACATCTCGGAAACCGCTCGCGCGATGCAGGCGCTCGCTGACTATCTGGAGCGCAACCCCGGCGCCCTCGTACGCGGCAGGCAAGTCAACGAGGAGAAACAATGAACAGGGTCAACTTGGCGGGCTGGGTGGTGGTTCTATGCGTCTTAGGAATAATGCTAGTCGGTTGCTCGCCGCTTTCGCCGCGACCGGATCCATCTCGGTTCTATGTGCTGACATCCGTGGCCGAAGACCAGGACGCGATTGCGGCTGACAAGCTCGAGGTCACACTGGGCATCGGCCCTATCACTATGGCACCTTATCTCGACCGCGCCTCTCTCGTGACCCGGGTTGGGCCCAATCAAGTCGAATTCTCGCAGATCGATCGCTGGGCGGAGCCTCTCAAAGCACACTTCACCCGGATTCAGGTGGAGAACTTGCAACTCCTGCTCGGCACCCAGCGCATCCATAACCACCCGTGGTTCAGCTCAACAAAGCTCGATTACTCCGTGGAGATCACTGTCGTTCGCTTCGAGAGCGACCGCACGGGCTCCGCTCACCTCTTGGCACATTGGTCGATCAAGGACGGAAACGGCGAGCGGTTGGAGTCGCGGGAGTCAACGATAGACGAGGCCTCAGGCGCGAACACGCGGGACGCATCGGTGGCCGCACTCAGCCGGGCGGCGGCGGCGCTCAGCAGCGAGATCGCTTCAGCTATCCGGCAGTTGCGTCAGAGTATGTAGCACCAAGCGCTGGCCTCCGCCTTCAACCGGCCAGGTCTCTAGGCCAGCGCATAGACCAGATCCACGTACGCCTTCTCCAACTCGGCCAGCCCCACGATCGAGGAGTCGGGCCGGGGCTCGACGACCATGTATTCGTCGACCGAGTGCGCCCCGCTCCCATGGCCCATCCCGTACATCAGAAGAGGCAGCCCCAGCCGCTCTGTGAACACATAGAACGGCGCACTGCCCGCCAGGTGCGGCCAGACTATCGGCGTTTGGCCGTACTTCCGATAGACACTGATCCCCGTCTGGATAAGCGGATCATCGACCGCCGTCTTGGACGGCGGATAGCCAGAAAGCTGTCGAACTTCCAGGTCCCCGAAACCCCTTTCCCTCAAGTGTTCCCTGATCATCTGCAGCGCGCTATCGGAGTCACAACCCGGTGGCAGCCGCGAGTCCACCTTCGCCGTAGCCATATGCGGCAGGATCGTCTTCACACCCTGACCTGTGTAGCCGCCCCAAATTCCGTCGATATTGAGCGTAGGGTCGTATAGATAATGCAGGATGGCGTCAGTACGGTTCCAATCGTCGATCCAGGCAGGAACATCCAGGGCTTGTTTGATCACGTCATCGTCCCAGTATCTCACAAGACGATTGATGAGCCGTTGATCCGCCTCCGAGGGCAACTCGACCGGATCGTAGTAGCCGTCGACCGTTATCGTGTTCCCGTCCGGTGACACGAGCGTGGACAAGCCCTGCAACAGGTGCCAGACCGGCGAGTCGACCACGGCTTTGTAGGAGCCGTGTATCTCGGCTGTGCCAGGTCCTTTGCGAAGCCTCCCGCCCGAGGCTTCGATCTCCATGTACAGGATTCCTTTGACCCCCAGGTTGAGCCCCACGTTACCCTGCGGGTTCTGTGAGTTGAAGGGGAAGAGGACGCCATCCGCCGCTCGCAGCCGCTCCTCGAAGGGGGCGACGACTTGTTCGTAGTTCGGCGAGCCCAGCTCTTCTTCGCCTTCCGCAGTGAACATGAGGTTTACCGGAAGCTTCCCATCGACGGCGATGATCGATTCGAGCGCGTTGAGAAAAGCGCGCTCCGGCCCCTTCTGGTTCGTCGCGCCCCGAGCCATCAAGACGCGACCCAGGGGATGGTCCACGACTTCAGCGTCGAACGGCGACACGCGCCAGTCCTCGGGGTTGACCGGCTGCACGTCATACATGAGGTAGACCATGAGGGTCTTCTTAGCGCCGACGTCGTAGTAGCCCCAAACACCGGGGTGCCCATCGGTGGGAACCAGCCTGGCCTCTCCGCACCCCAGCCCGAGAAATGTCTGTCGAACGAGTTCGGCCATCTCGGCGACCCCATCGTTCTGCGCCGATATCGAGCGCTGGCGTAGCCAGGTCTGGAGGTTCATCAGGTGATCCGAGAGATGACCGACTATATGGCGATAGACCGCCGAGTGGTCGCCGGCATAGGCAGCCACCGTCTCGGGATCGTATTCCTCGGAGGTCGTGAGCTTCCAGTGGGGCCGCCGTGGATCCTGCTGATCCTCGCCGCGCGCACCGAGAACGCCTAGGTACGAGCCAGCGGCCGCTGTAGCGCCCCTGTTCAAGAAACCACGACGGTCGATCAACATCCATCGCCTCCTCTCCTAAGACCTTCTGGGAACACCGAACCGGCCACGGGCCCAAACCGCCCGCCCTGGCATCACCGCTCAGCCACCTCGTCCAAGAAGAACCCTTCTCATAGAACCGATCGCCACCACGCCGTTACGTCACTACCGCGCGGGGCCCGACCGAATTGCTCGCGACTGGCGGAGTACAGACAGAAGACCCGGGGGCCCAGTCGTGATGCTCCACGACCGGCCCCCGGCGGATGGGGTAGTAGAGCGTCCCGCCTGACCGAGCGGCGAGTATCCGCACAACTCGGTCCGCTTCGCCCGCTAGATGAGACCGAACGTCAGCAGCGCGAGCAGTCCCCGAATAAGGATGTAGACGAGCCAGCCGATCAGTGCTGTGCCCAGAGCCCTCCCGGTCGTGAAGTCGAGTGCCTGGCGAATGGCCACGACCGCGCAGAGTAGCATCCAGATCCAGACCCCGAACCTGACCCAACCCCCTAGGAAGGGTACGATGCCCAGGACATAGAACACTCCAGGCGACTGTGCGAACCCAATCGTTCGCAACATCTCGCCCATGTCGGCCGTTCCGTTGAACAACCCCTTCCCAACGAAAAGTGTGACGGCGGACCAGATGTACCAGCCCACGAACGCGCCGAGTATGGCGCCGACTATCCCGATCAGACCCGCGCCAGCGTTCCCGATGGCACCGGACACGGCCACAAGTGCCACAACGCCAGCAGCCTGGCCCGTGGCGGTGTGATCGTGCTCGAGCTCCTCGTAGGTCTGCACGTTCAGCGTCGCCGCTCCGATCATCCTCTCCGTGAAACTCGCCATTCTCTCACACTCCCTGTTGGCAGCGGATGGGTGGTGGATCAATCACGTCGGTCTCGGGAATCGGGCTCAATCTAGGGCCGGGACCGTCCAACGCGCCACAGTCTGGTGAAGTGCCCAACGACATCGCGTGCCTTCGTTGAAACACTACGTGGCTTTCACGGCGCCGAGTTTCCCGGGGTCAGCCACCTGTCCACGCACTTCGACGGATCCGGGCCTTTAGGCAGTCGCGGCGAGTCATTGCAGTTTGCAACAAGACGAAGACCCCCTCGACCGGAAAGCAGTCCTCGGCTGTTTTGTATCGTCATGGACGACAAGAGGTTATGACGGTCGCGTGCAAAGGCAAGACGAGGCACGGCACTTGCCGTTCCAACTCCCGGCTACCTCTCGCCTCTCCTCCGCGGCGGACGTTCTCGCATCATTGATCTGTAAGGGACATAACGGAAGTGCACTCAGCAGCGCACAGGTGCACCGGGCAGCAGGCCAAGGCACTCCGCAGAGCCAGCGACGCCTCCAGGGCGGGTTTCAGCCTGCTCGAGGTGCTGGTCGCGATGATGATGCTCGTGCTGGTATACGCGATCGCGATCCCATCGCTCTCATCCACGCGCGTTCGGGCGGCTGTTCACAACTCGAAACACGTCGTGTTATCGAGCATTTCGCTGGCACGGTCGGCCGCGATCCGTTTTGGCCGCCCGGCGGTTCTGAGGCTCGATTCGCAAGGCGATCGCATCTGGGTCGAGGTCGACACTTCAATGGTCGCAGGCGGTCCCAAAGACACGCTAAACCTCGTCAACCTCCGCCAAGAGCTAGATGTCGACCTGAAGAGCAATCGGTCGAGCGTCTGCTTCAATGGGCGTGGCATCGGCACGACGGGCGCTGCGTGTCCGTGGCCGGGCGGCATGATCATCATCTCGTCAGGCTCGCGCGCCGACACCGTCTTCATCAGCCCGGTTGGCAGGGTGGTGACACGATGATAGGGATCAAACGTCATACTTCGAACGAGCAAGGGATCTCGATGGTCGAGTTGCTGGTGGCTGTGACGGTCATCGCCGTCGTCATCCTCTCGCTAGCGACCTCGAGTCTTTACTCCTCGCGCACCGCCACGCGCTCGCGCGTCCACCTGCAGGCGTCGGAGTTCCGGCAGAGCGAAATCGAGCGCCTTCTCAGCCTCCCTTACGACTCGCTGATCAGTGGCAAGCGCAGGACGCCTTACGGGACATCGGCGTGGATCGTTACCGACAGCTTTGACTTCAAACAAGTCATCAGCATCACGCGTTACGCACCGGGAGGGATCGCGGAATGGGATACCGCAGTCGCTTACCGTCTAAAGGAATGACGCGCGGACTCCCGCACCGGCGCCCACGCGGCTTCACGCTCGTGGAGCTGATGATCTTCTTGGTGCTCTCAACGCTGATCGCGGCGGGGCTGTATCAGGTGGTTCGCTTTCAGCAGCGCGCGTATAGAGAACATCGTGAAACCGTTGCCCGGCATGATGCACTGAGGTTGGCAAGTTCGATTCTTATGGCGGACATCGTCGAGGCCAGCGGGCGCGAGGGCGACTTCGCCCTTATCGGCAGCGACAGTATCGTCCTTCGCTCGCCGACCGGTTTTGCGTTCATATGCGACCACGATCCATCCGATCGGCGCATTGCTATCACCGAGGTGACGGGAGCCGGCTATGCTTCGGCGAGCGACACCCTGCTGATCTACCATCCAAATGGCTGGCTGGTAAGGGCGATTCAAGACGTCAACCCCAGCGGGCCTTCGCTGTCTTGCCCTTACGGCGGCGGCCAGGCTCCCGACATGACCTTGCGCGTCAATGGGTCGGTCGACGGCGTGCCGGTCGGTGCGCCGGTGCGCGCGTTTCGCCGTCACTCTTACGGCCTCGCGAAACGCGGCGATTCGTGGTGGCTGGCAAGAGACGACGGTGGCGTCAGCTGGGCGCTGGCGGGTCCGCTCAGCGCCGATTCGGGCATCTCCTTCGCTTACTTCGACTCGGTTGGCCAACCCACGACAGACCCTACTCGAGTCGCCTTGGTCGATCTGACGATCGTGGCTCAGACGGCCGGCTCTGAAGACCGCGACACACTGACTACTTCCGTGAGGCCCAGGAACCAATGAACGCCTGGAAGCGAATCTGGGGCCGGCGAGGGAAAGACGGGTTCGCCATACCGGTGGCGATCTTCGTGATGCTGGTTCTGTCGTTGCTGGCCCTCAGCGGGATGTACATCACGCAGAGCAACGCCGCGGGAAACCTGGGCATACGCCGAAGCCACACGGCCTTCAATGCCGCTAACGCCGGCGCCGTGCACGTTCTCGGTACCTGGGACCGCTGGACCTACGGTGTGATGAAGCCCGGCGACAGCCACGACACGGGATGGGAATGGCTGCCGGACGGATCATCCTATCGCGCCGATGTCCGCCGCGTAGACGACGGCTCCGATCCGAACGAATTGCTCTATCGGCTGCGTACCATCGGGCGCCCCGGCTCCGGGCTCACGGCGCAGAGAGTCATCGTGACGATGGCGAGCGCGAAAAAGGCCGCGGCACTCTGCTGCGAGGCGGCGATGAAGACGCGCGGGCCATTGCAAATTCAAGGAACGGGCTTGCGCGTGAAGGTCTCGGGCTTCGACACGGACCCCACCGCCTGGTCCGGGCACTGTTCCTCCTCCTCGGGAGATCTTCCCGGGATCATGACGCCGGAGGACGATGACATCACGACTCACGGGGGACCCAGGATCGAGGGCAGTCCAGCACCAGTGCAGGAAGATGGCTCGATCGTCGATGAGGACTTCACGCAGTTCGGGAACGTGTCCTACTGGGAACTCGCTTCTTCGGCGGACAAGGTGTACGTCGGCGATCAACACTTCACTACCCTGCAGCCCGTCGTCGTTGGCGGCCAGTGCGTGCGGACATCGCCGACGAACTGGGGTGACCCGCTCAATCCCGCGGGGGCCTGCTGGAGATACTTGCCGATCATCCACGTTGCCGGGGACATGTTCGTCGCCGGTAGCGCCTACGGCCAGGGGGTGTTGCTCGTAGACGGCGACCTGATCGTCACCGGCACCCTATCGTTCTACGGCGTGGTGATCGTCATGGGGGAGGCGGACTTCCGGGGAACGACCGACATCCACGGCGGCCTGCTGGCACGTAACGGCGTCAGCGGCGAACTGACAGGCAACCTCAGAGGAACAACTTCGCTCCAGTACAGCAGCTGCGCCGCGGCTCGCGCGCTGTTTCAGGCGACCGTACCGCGGCCGCTTGCGGGGCGTCACTGGTTCGAGGTTCTCGAATAATGGCAACAACTGAAGCGGCGGTAAACGCTTGGATCTATCGCGCCCGTACGACCGACGGGCAGATACGCGAAGGCATCATCCAGGCCGGCTCGGAGAGGGATGCGACCCGCTCGCTGGTCCGGAGCAAGCTGATACCCGAGCTCGTGCGGCCGGCCCCCAGGGCTCGTGCCAGATTTCAGCTCCGGCGGCGACCCAAACCGAAATCCATGGCGATGTTCGCACGAAACTTCGCGACGCTGGTCGACGCGGCCATTCCGCTGGTGCACAGCCTGGAGATCCTCCAAGACTTGACCGAAGATGCGCCGCTGAAGAAGACACTCTCAAAAGTGATCGTGGATGTGCAGGCCGGCATGACCCTGGCGGCCGCCATGAAAGAGCACCCAAAGATCTTCAGCGACATCTTCGTCAGCATGGTAGAGGCCGGCGAGCAGGGCGGGATGCTGGACACGATCCTTGCGCGCCTCGCCACCTACTTGGAGAAGAGCCAGGCCCTGGTCTCGAAGGTCAAGACGGCCATGGTGTACCCGGTAATCATACTCATCGTAGCCCTTCTCAGCGCGGCGGTCATGCTCACGTTCGTCGTCCCGACGTTCCAGACCATGTTCGAGTCCGGCGGCCTCACGCTGCCCTATCCGACGCAGGTTCTTTTGAACCTCTCGGAGTTCGTGCAGGCATACTGGCTGTGGTTGCTCGTGGGCTCGATCGGAGTATTCGTATTGATTCGCCAGGCCTACCACACGCCGGCCGGTCGTGGCCTCGGAGACCGCATCCTGCTTCGTATCCCGATTCTAGGGGACCTCATTCGCAAGAGCTCCATCGCGCGCTTCGCGCAGAGCATGGCCTCACTGCTCGCTGCCGGCTCGAATCTGATCGACTCGCTGATTTCCTCGGCCAAGACCGCAAACAACGTCGTCATCGAGAAGGCGCTGATCGCTACACGGCCCGCCATCGAAGCCGGTGAGGGCATTTCCAAACCGCTCGCCGAGACCGGCATGATGCCCAACATCGTCTCGCGAATGGTAGAGGTGGGAGAAAAGACCGGGCGAATCGATGAGATGTTCGAAAAGATCGCGACCTTCTACGAAGGAGAGGTCGACACGTCCGTTTCGCGTCTCATGAAAGCGCTGGAGCCCGCGCTCCTCGTCGTAGTCGGCGGCATCCTGGGCGGGATGGTGATAGCGCTCTACCTACCGATCTTCGAGGCGATGACCAGCATCGACGTTTAGAGCCGTCAGGCGGGCAGCCGACGCCCAAGAAGACACCAACAGAAGAGCCCGCCTCGATCGAGGCGGGCTCTTCTCATTGCAGACGTTATCCGGAGCAGGCGGACACGTACTACGCGGTAACCGCTTCCGCTTCCGGAATCTCGAGATCCGCGTCGGGAACCGCCTCTTCGTGCGCGACCTCTTCACCACCCAGCGTGAAGTGGCGCCGGAAGAAGTCCGCCAGGTCATCGGTAAGGGAGTGCATCACCGGAACCAGCACCAACGTCAGGAAGGTCGCGAACGTGAGACCGGCGATCACAGCAATCGCCATCGGGCCCCACCAAGCTGCCTGCTCACCGCCCCAGAAGAAGTCCGGTCGCAAGCTGCGGTACAGGCCGTAGAAGTCGATGTTGAGCCCTACGGCCAACGGGATCAATCCCATCACGGTGGTGATGGCCGTGAGCGTCACCGGCCTGAACCTGGTTAGTCCGCCGCGGACCAGTGACTCCAATCTGCCCAGTCCATCCCGCTCTCTCAGGACCCCGATGTAGTCGATCAGCACGATCGCGTTGTTAACGACGACGCCGGCCAGACTGATGACGCCGACGCCGCTCATGATGATGCCAAACGGCATGTCAAAGACCAGCAGTCCCACCAAGACACCCACGGTCGACAGGATGATCGAGCTCAGAATAATGAGCGGCTTCAGCACGGAGTCGAACTGCGATACGAGAATGAATGCGATGAGTAGTAGCGCCGTCGCGAACGCGCCCATCAAAAACGCCGCCGACTCCTGCTGTTCCTCCTGCTGCCCCGTGTAGCGCAGGTCGTATTCCGGCGGCATGGACGCAGCGAAGCTTGCCAGCTCGGCCTGGACCTCAGCCAGTACGGCGTTGGAGTTGTAGCCAGAGCGCACAGCGGACGAGACCGTGACCATGCGATCGAGATCCTTGCGGTTGATCCCACTGAAGCTTTCGTTGACAGTCCACGTCGCCACCGAAGGCAGCGGCACCTGACTCCCGTCCTCGGCAACGACCGTTAGGTCGGCCAACGAGCTCAGGTCTTGCCGATACGGCTCTGCCAAGCGCACGATGATGTCGTACTGGTCTTTCCCGTCCCTGAACTCTCCGGCCTCCACGCCGTTAATGGCGCTTCGAACCATGAAACCGACCTTCTGGGTGTTGACGCCGAAGAGCTGCGCCCTTTCTCTGTCTACTTCGACGGTCAGCTCGGGCCGGGCATCGGCCAGGTCGTTCTCTAGCCCCTCGAGCTTGGGCGCGACCGACGAACGAGACAAGATCGTGACCACCTCGTCGCCCAGTTGCTTTAGCAGGCTGGCATCCTCGCCCACGATCTCGATGTTGATGGGCAGGCCGGTGGGTGGCCCCTCCTGCGGTCTCTCGACCACGATGTCCGCTCCGGCGATGTCCTTTCCTACCGTGTTCCGCATCAACTCGAGCGTCTCGAAGACGCCCTGGCCGCGATCCTGATAGTCGACGAAGTTGACCGCGATCGTCCCAAGGTGGGTCCCGGATCCGCCAAATAGCCAGTCGCCCGAACTCGAGCCCACCGTTGCCACGACCGATTCGAAGTCCTCTCGTCCATGCAACTCGACCAGCTCGCCCTCCAGGCGCAGCGCGATCTCGTTCGTCACGTCGGCTCGCGTGCCCGTCGGAGCCTCCAACTGGACGTACACCGTGCTGGGGGGGATATCTTCGGGGAAGAACACTACCCCCTTGCTGAAGATTCCGAATGCGACAACCGCTAATAGCAGCACCAGTAACGATTGTCCCATCACAAGCCCGCGGTGAGCCAGCGCCCAGCGCAGGCCGCGTTCATAGACGCGAAGCGTACTTGGAAGGCCCTCGTGCTGCAGCCAGTGAGCGACCGGCGCCAGAGCGTAGTGATGCAGGGCATACAGTGCCACGACTGTTAGCGCCAGCAGGAACGCGGTCAGCGGGCGGTTCCACCCGACGACCACGAGGGCAAACCCAGCCGCGATTCCCAGAGCCCACTTCATCTCACGCGTGAAGCCAGGTCCCTTCTCGCCTTCCGGCCGCAGAAAGAGCGAGCATAGGGTCGGGTTGATCACAACCGCCACGAAGAGCGACGAACTGAGCGTGATGATCAGCGTCAGCGGCAGATACTTCATAAACTCGCCGACGGTGCCGGGCCAGAACGCCAGCGGAGTGAATGCCGCCAGCGTGGTGGCCGTAGCAGCGATCACCGGCATTGCCACCTCTCCGGTGGCCAGCTTTGCCGCCTCCCTCTTGGTGTAGCCGCGTTCTCGGAACCTGTAGGTGTTCTCGACGATCACGATCGCGTTGTCCACCAACATCCCCAGCGCCAGAATGAGGCTGAACAACACCACGAAGTTCATCGTCATGCCGACAAGCTGGATCACGCTGAACGACAAGAGCATCGACAGCGGGATGGCGACACCGACGAATGAGGCATTTCTGACGCCGAGCGCGAATAGCAGGACGGCCACGACGAGGATCAGACCGGAGATGATGTTGTTCTCCAGGCTGCTCACCATCTTGTGCACCTCTTCCGACATGTCGGAGGTGACCTTGATGACCGTCGTGGGCGGCAATGAGGGCTGCATCTCATCGATCGCCGCCCTGACGCCTTCAGAAGTCTCGATGATGTTCTTGCCAACGCGCTTCTTGACACCGAGCGTGACCACGGATTGCCCGTCCAGCCGGGCGTAGCTGTCCCGCTCTTTGAAGCCGAAATCGACCGTGGCGACGTCGCGGATGTATATCGGCCTATCCCCAGGGGTCGTGACGACGATGTCCTCGATCAGCCTCGTATTCTCGAACTCGCCTGGCACACGAACGAGGTACTTCAAGTCGCCGACGTCGATTGTACCACCCGGCGTCGTCACGTTCTCCTCGCGGATGGCGTCGATCACATCATCGAAGGCAAGCCCGTAGTACTTTAGCTTGGCCAAGTCGACATCAATCTGTACCTCGCGCTCCAGTCCACCCGACAGCGAGACCTCCAGAACCGACGGTATCTGCTCCAGACGATCCTGCAGATCTTCGGCCACCTGCTTCAGGCGGACCAAGCTATACTCGCCCGAGACGTTGACCTGCATGACCGGCCACTCGGCGAAGTTGAACTCGACGATCATCGGTTCCTCCGCCTCTTCCGGTAGCGCCGGCTTTGCTATGTCTACCTTCTCCCTGACCTGCTGTAGCGCCTCGGTCATGTCCATCCCGGCCTCGAACTCAGCGATGATGCTCGAGTACCCTTCGACCGACGAAGACGTGATCTCCTTGACGTCGCCGATCTTGTTGAGCTCCTCCTCGAGCTCGCGCGTGATCAGCGTTTCTATGTCTTCCGGAGCCACTCCAGGGTAGATCGTGTTCACCGCCACGATCGGTATGGTGATCTCTGGAGCCGCCTCCTTGGGGACCCGCACATAGGAGATGAAACCGGCGATGATGACCATTGCCATCAAAACCAGCACGCTGGTCGGGTGGTCCACGGCAAACGACGTTAGCCAAAACTCCTTGAATACGCCGTGTCCCTCGGTACCCCGGTCGTCTCCGTTCTCAGACTCGCGACGTCTGAACCTAGGCATTTCAGTCCTCTATCATCACGTCAGGCCAGTTGGCCTGAGTTATCTACCGTTTCGAATCTACGACCTGTACGTGATCGCCGACTTCCACTAGTTGCTGGCCGCGCACGATCAAGCGATCACCTTCGGCCAGTCCTTCTTCAACAACAGCCTGATTGGCATAGGTCGGACCGAGTCGAACCGCCCGTGTCACAGCTACCTCAGCCCCGTCTTGCTCGCCGACCACGTAGACCTCGTATCCGTCCTCCGTGCGCATTACCGCCGACTGCGGTACGACGACGACGTTCTGCAACCGGCTCTGGGCTACGAGGACGTTTGCGACCATCTGCGGCTTCATCAGGCGGCCCGGATTGTCGATCACGATCTCGATCTGGAATGTCCGGTTGCGTTCATCCACCGTACTGCCTACGAAGCCGATTTGTCCGAGGAATACCTCCTCTGGCAGCACCTCGAACGAGATCTGCGCCGTATCGCCGGGCTGAACCGCAGCAGCAAACCGCTCCGGCACCCCGCCTGTAACCTTGACGCGGTCGACCTCGACCACTCGCGCCACGCGCGTCCCCGGAGCCACCATCTCGCCGGCGTCCACGTACCGTTCATCGAAAACACCAGGGATCGGCGCTCTGATTACAGTCCGCTCTAGCCTGGCCTCGAGGAACTCGAGACGAGCCTCTTGCAACTGCGCCTGGTATCTCGCTTCCAGGTAATTGATCTCGCTGCCGATCTGCTCGTCTTCCCACAGGCGTCGCTGACGCTCGTACCGCTCGCTGGCCAGATCAAATGCGGCTCTCGCTTCTTGCACCTGGGCA
>JBDHHL010000023.1:0-20496 GCA_039589375.1 Gemmatimonadota bacterium
TGCGATTCGTGGAAGGCATCATCAACGACGAGCCAGCGTCACTAGTGCGCACAACACCTTCGCTGCGCGGTGGGGGTGGGCTGAGCTTTGCGTACGGATTGAGTCCACTGCTTGGGTTTACGGTGTATGGGGAGGCTGGCTACGGCGAGACGATTGATCGAAATGCCGGCAGTGACTGGTATTACGACGCGGGTGGGGGCGTGAGCTTGAATCTCCAGGATCGCACAGCGGTCCCGCTCGGCGTTTCACTCGGCTTCAGGGCACGTTCGCTTCCGGTGTCAGGAGAAGTAGACGGCGACGTCGCCTCGGTGCTGCTACGACTGGCATACACCGGTCGGGATGATTTCATCATCAGCCTAGACTTGAATTACGGCGACTTGCCAACGACGGGGATCAGGGACAACGCGCGGCTGAGTGCGGTGCGGTTGAGTCTGAGATACTACTTTTGATTGCAGATTGCAGAGCGCAGAATGTCCACGTACCTACCTGCAGTCGAGTCCACAACTCGTCCCGTACAGCAAGTGCCGCAACCAGCATATCGCTGCTCCTGGGTCGGACCCTCAATCGATAGATCATTTCCAGATCCAGCTCGTCTTCCTGTTCGTTCGGCAGAACTCCCTTTCTTGTATACCACCAACGTGGAATGGCGTACCTATGCCCCCAGGAGGGACATTGCTACAAACAGATACAACCCACCAGGAAAGCGCGTACACGTCGCGCGGATACCTCTAACGGCAACTCCTGATCGGGTCGCCTTTGACAGTAGGAGATACCCATGAGGAACACACAACGGTTTGCGAGTGCATGGTTGCTCGGCAGGGGTTTTCCCATTTCCCATAGACCGCTCATGAGTAGATCACCAAGAGTACACGGACGAGCTGGTGTCAGGAGACGCTTCCGGGTAGGCATCGTGGCAGGGGGCATCGCCCTGAGCCTAGGGCTGGGGCCCAAACCCGCAGAGGGGCAGGTACTGCTGGGCTGGCTAATGGGGGAGGTCCTCTCAACCGAGACATTCAACGTCGGCTTCGACATCGGCATAAACATCTCGACTCTGAGCGGGCTGGAGAACGCCAAACGACTCAGAGGGACACTTTTTGGGCTATTGGGAGAATGGCGCTTTCATCCCAACGTCCATCTTCAGGTGGGATTTATCCCCGTATCTCAGAAGGGCGCAAAGAACATCGATCCAATTGCATTCGATGACCCGGAGCTGGATCCCCTCGTGACCGGAACCATGACCCGTGAGCTGAGCATGCTGGACTTCCCCATCCTGCTTCAGTACGCCACTGGGCCCGACAGAGGCCTGCGCGTAGGCGCCGGCCCTCAATTCAACATTATCACCGGGAAGAAGGACCGTTACGAGGGTCTCACATCTGCGGGAACGGAGGTGGTCATCGAACAGGATCTGAAGGACCGGCTAAAGAGCTTCGAGGCGGGCATCGCTTTCGACTTCGAAATCCAGATTGGCTTGGCGCTCGGCATCGGTGTCCGTTATTTCCACGGATTGACCGACATTGACGACACCCCCGGCTTCACCGTTAAGAGCCGTGTCCTGTCGGGGAGCGGTCGGATCTTGCTGGGGAGAAGAGAACGCGATGAATAGAACGCATCCCGGTCCGACCGTGCTGAGGTATCCCAGACAGCGCTGGGAAGTTCGGTGAGTAGCCTCTCAAGACAACTAACCACGGTGACTTGCCGACGACGGTGACCACGGACGACGCGCGGCTGAGTACGGCGCGGCTGAATTTGAGATACTACTTCTGAATGTAGAATGCAGAGTGCAGAGTGCAGAGTGCAGAACAAAAAGGGCGCCGAATTGGGAAGGGTCTAATCTCGTCCGTCATCCGAGCAGCACTCGCGACTCGATAAGGCGAACCCTCCTGTGGCGCCGACGCTCGACTTCGACCTGGAGCACTTCCCTATGTTACGCCGAGCCCCTTACACCTTCTTCATCGCCGGTGTGATCGCAGTCGTAGCATTGCTGGCCTGTGAAGAAAGCGAGAATGTCGAGCCCGTAGTCCGACCGGTTCGATACCAGGTGGCTTATTCGACCGGAGGGAGTAGAGTCCGATCGTTTTCCGGTACGGCCCGGGCCGGCGTCGAGTCACGGATCAGCTTCAAAGTCCCGGGCACGGTCCGACGCGTGGCGGTCGAAGTCGGTGACAGTGTCAGAGCCGGCCAGCTACTGGCTGAACTCGAAGACGAGGATTACCGGCTGCAGGTCCAGCGCGCGGACGCGGGCCTGGCCCAGGCGCGCGCCCAGGCCCGCAACGCCGAGGCGGACTACGCCCGGGCTCGACAACTGTACGAAAACGCGAACCTCTCCCTCGCCGAGTTGGACGCGGCACGGACCGCCTCGGAATCCGCCGCCTCCTCGGTAAACGCCTACGAGCGCGAACTGGAACTCGCGCGCCTGCAGCTGCGCTACGCGCGCCTCCCCGCCCCGGTGGCCGGTGCGGTGGCTGCGGTGAACGTAGAGGTGAACGAGAACGTGCAGGTCGGTCAGGTCATTGTGTTGTTGGCCTCGGGCTCGAGCCTAGAGGTCGAAGTCGGTGTTCCGGGTGTCCTCATCAGCGGCATTACCGAGAGCATTGACGCCACCGTCGCCTTCGATGCTCTGCCGGGCCGCACTTTCTCGGGGATCGTCACCGAAGTGGGAGTCTCCGCGACCGGCCCCGGGATGACTTTCCCGGTACGGGTCCGACTGGTCGAAACGGCCAGCGACATCCGGCCGGGCATGGCCGTCGAGGTCGGCTTCCTGTTCGAATCGGCCAGCCAACGTGTGGTCTATCTGTTGCCATCCGCAGCCGTGGGGGAGGATCGGGAAGGCCGCTTCGTCTTCGTCGTGAACCCGACGGAACCCGGACTTGGAACGATCGAGCGGCGGCCGGTCAGCGTCGGCGAACTGACAGCCGAAGGCCTGGAAGTGATCGAGGGGCTGAACGACGGGGATCGCGTGGTCACAGCCGGTTGGAGCAAGATCGAACCGGGCCTCCAGGTCAGTATACCGAGCGAAGGGGCGTGAGCACCCCACGATGAACATCACATCCCTCGCGATCGAAAAGAGCCGCATCACCGCGGTCGCTCTTGTCGTCATACTGGCCGGAGGCTTGATGTCCTACGGGGGCCTGCCGCGCGCCGAATACCCGGGGTTCGTCATCCGCGTTGCGCAGGTCATCACGGTCTACCCGGGCGCCAGCCCCGAGCGCGTCGAGATGCTGGTCACGGACAAGCTCGAAAAGGCCATAGTGGAGATGCCGGAGCTCGACTTCGTCACGAGCCAATCGAAAGCCGGCGTCTCGATCATCATGGTCAGCGTCAAGGAGAGCTACAACCAGATGCGTCCCATCTGGGACGACCTGCGCCGGAAAGTCCAACGGGCGAAAGCCGATTTGCCCGACAACGTCATCGGCCCCGACGTCAACGACGAATTCGGCGATGTCTTCGGTACGGTGATCACCCTCACCGGTGAGGGGTTTACGTTCGCCGAACTGAAGGATGTCGCCAATGAGGTTCGCGACGAGATGCTTCTCATCGAGGAAGCCGCGAAGGTCGACATATACGGGGCGCAGGAAGAGCGCATCTTCGTCGAGTACAGCAACGCCCGGCTCTCAGAACTGGGAATCTCGCCTGTACTGTTGGGCCAGATTCTCGACAGTCGCAATATCGTCTTGCCCGGCGGCGAAGTCACCGACGGCGTCGATCGAATCGTACTCGAGCCTTCGGGCAACTTCGAGACGGTGGAGCAACTACGCCGATCGGTCATCAGCCTACCGGGCACCAACGAGTTCCTCTACCTGGAGGACATCGCCACCGTCGAACGGGGCTACATCGACCCGCCAGAGCACAAGGTCTCGGGATCCGGAGTCCCGGCCCTGGCTATCGCCATCTCGCTGCGCGAGGGCGGCAACATCATGGACCTGGGAGCGAACGTGCAGGCGACGCTAGCACGCCTGCAGACGCTCTACCCCGTGGGGATCGAATTCGACCTCGCGGCCTTCGAACCGGCGGAAGTGGACCGGGCCATCAACGACTTCATGGACAACCTTCTGGAGGCCATCGTCGTGGTGGTAGTGGTGATGCTCGTGTTCCTGGGCCTGCGGACGGGAATCGTCGTGGCGAGCCTGATTCCGATGACGATCATCATGACGCTGCTGGTGATGTCGCTCCTCAATATCGGACTCACTCAGGTTTCTCTGGCCGCGCTGATCATCTCGCTGGGCCTGCTCGTCGACAACGCCATCGTCATGGTCGAGTCGATCCAGGTGCATATGTCCGAGGGCAAAGGCGCGGTGCAGGCGGCTTTGGCATCGGCGACCGAGCTACGGACTCCGCTTCTTATCTCATCGCTCACGACCATAGCCGCGTTCCTTCCGATTTACCTCGCCGAATCGTCGACGGGCGAGTACGTGGCGCCGCTGTTCAAAGTCGTGACGATCACGCTTCTGTGCTCTTGGTTACTCGCCCTGACCATGGTCCCACTGCTGGCGACGCGCTTCGTCAGAGCAAAGGCACACCCGGGCAGGTCGAAATACGAGACCCCGTTCTACGGCCGATATAGAAACGCGCTGCTATTCACTCTGCGTCATCAGATTCTGACGGTCGTGGCGGCGATCGTGGTATTCATGTTGGCCGTCCTGGGCCTGGGTCTGGTGCCTCAGGTCTTCTTCCCTTCTTCGGACAAAGCGTTCTTCAAGGCGGAGTTCGAGCTGCCGGTTGGGACCTCCATCGACCGCACGGAGGAGGTGATCGGGGGTATCGAGGCGTTCATTAACAGAGAACTGCGGGTCAGTGATGAGCGGGCCGAGGGCGTAACGAGTTGGGTTGGCTACATCGGGCAAGGAGGGCCGCGGTTCTTGCTCTCGTTCAAGCCGGAGCCGCCGAGCCCCAACTACGCATTCCTTCTCGTCAACGTCACGTCGCATAACCACATCGAAGACTATATCGCGCGCGTCGATTCGTTCGCCTTCGAGACGTACCCGGACCTGACCACCAGGTTGGCGCGGATCGACTACGGGCCACCGCTGGAGGCGCCCGTCCAAATACGTATCCTCGGCCGGGATGTAAATGGAATCTTCGACATCGCGGACAGGGTGAAAGGCCGCCTAGCACAGGTCCCGGGGGCGCGTAACATCACGGACGATTGGGGGCGGCGCACCAAGAAGATCCTGGTCAACGTCAACGAGCCCCGTGCCCGGCGCGCCGGTGTCACCAATCAGGACATCGCGTTGTCGTTGCAGGCCGGCCTGAGCGGATTCGAGATGAGTGAGTACCGCGAGGAGGACGAGCTCATCCCAATAACCCTTCGTTCCGTCGCGGCGGACCGACACGACATCGGCAAGGTCGAGAGCCTCAACGTCTACGCCCAGGCGAGCGGTCAGTCCGTGCCTTTGAAACAGGTGGCCGATTTAGCGGTTGCCTGGGAGCCGGCGAAGATCATGCGCCGCGACCGCCTGAAGACGATCACCGTCAGCTCGCAGGTGCAGCCGGGACACACGGCCTTCGATGTCCTCGGCGCACTGACACCGTGGCTCGAGGCCGAGGCATCTCGCTGGGGCCTGGGTTATCGCTGGGAGTTCGGCGGTGAGGTCGAGAACTCGGGCGCGGCGAGCGCGTCGATCAACGCCAAGCTGCCAATTGCGCTGCTCACCATCATCATGCTGCTGGTGATCCAGTTCAACTCGATTCGGCGACCGATCATCATCTTGTTGGCAATCCCGATGGGCATTATCGGCGTCACGTTCGGCCTGATCGTGGCAGGCTCCTATTTCGGCTTCATGACCCTTCTGGGCATCATCGCGCTGGCCGGCATCGTTGTCAACGACGCCATCGTGTTGATCGATCGCATCGGTATCGAAATCGACGAGAACGGGTTGGAACCACGCAGTGCCATTGTCGAGGCTGCACAGCGCCGCATGCGCCCCATCTTGTTGACGACCGCCACAACAGTCTGCGGGCTCATTCCGCTCTGGCTAGGAGGAGGCCCGATGTGGAAACCGATGGCGATCGCGATCATCTTCGGCCTGCTCTTCGCCACGGTTTTAACGCTGGGGCTAGTGCCTGTGCTGTACGCGCTCTTCTTCCGCGTCAGCTTCAGAGGATTCAGCTATCGAGCGCAGTCCGTGGCGGAATCGTGATGTAAGAGGAGAAGGGTGCCGGAGACCGGCTGTCAAGGGCGCGGCGCTTAGTTTCGATCTCTTCGTTAGCCAGTTCAAGCGGCTTCGTGTGGCCTCCCGCTGTGCGCGGCCGCTTCAGAAACCCAGCGGAGGTTGTGAGATGCCCAGATTCGTAGTGCTGCTTGCCACCGTAGTGCTCTTGGGTCTCCCCGCTCTTGCCTACCCACAGACCGGGGACACGGTTACCATCGGGCTCGTCGCGGACGGTCCCTACACACGGTACGCCCATCTGAGGCAGCTTCTCCAAGACGAAATCAGAGATCTGCTGTCGGACGAATTCGAGTTACGGATTCCAGCGTCCAAGTATATAGAGGGCGATTTCACCTTGGACGGAGTCGAGGCTGGGCTCGATCGCTTGCTGGGTGATCCGGGCGTTGATCTCGTCGTCACTTTGGGTGCCATCGCCTCGCACGTCGCCGCGGGCCGGGAGAATCTCGCCAAGCCCGTCGTGGCCGCGGTGATCATCGACACCGAGCTGCAGGGCCTCGAGATCGCCGAAGGCGGCGGCAGCGGCATCCCCAACCTGGTCTACATCGCGCTGGCCGAGACCGACGACATCGCGGTGTTCGGCGAGATTGTGCCGTTCAACCGAATCGGCCTGCTGGTCAACGGCCCACTCGCGGAGGCCGTGCCGCGCCTGCCGCAGCGATTGAGCATGGTCGGGCAAGCTGTCGGTCTTGATGCGGTTCTCATACCGGTTGGCCTGACCAGCGAAGCGGCGCTCGCGGCGCTCGATGATGCCGGCGTCGAAGCGGTCTACGTCCTACCGCAATTCCAGCTCTCGGAAGCCGAGTGGCAGCGCCTGGTTCAGGGGCTCATCGAGCGCAGGGTACCGAGCTTCAGTTGGTTTGGCAGGCCCGACGTCGAAGACGGCATTCTTGCGGGGCAGCGGCCCGAGAGATTCACGCAGCGCATCGCGCGACGGGTAGCGCTCAACATCCAAGCGATTCTGCTTGACGAGGACCCAGCGACCTTGCCGGTCGCGTTCGCCTCCCGCTCGCGTCTCGTGATCAATATGGCCACGGCGCGCGAGATCGGTGTCTATCCGCCGTGGAAGATCGCCATCGAGGCGGAGCTGTTGTCGGACGTTGGGCGCGTAGTCGCGCGCGAGTGGACGCTCGAGAGCGCGGTCCGCGAGGCCGTGGAGGTCAACCTCGACCTCGCCGCCGCGGATCGTGCCGTTGCCGCTGGGGCAGGGGAGGTCGGGATCGCCCGTGCCGGCCTGTTGCCGCAGATCGACCTCGGGCTGAACTGGAGCGTCATCGATAAGAGCCAGGCCGAATCGGGCGTCGGTTTTCGGCCCGAGCGGCTCCTTGCAGGACAGGCGACGCTAACGCAGCTGATCTACGCCGACCCGGCGTGGGCCGACTATGCCATCCAGAAGTCCGTTCAAGAATCGCGTGTGCAGGAGCGCGAGACCGTTTGGCTCGACGTCGCGTTCGATGCGGCCGTCGCCTATCTCGACATCTTGAGGGCGAAAACGGTCGAGCGAATCGAGCGAGAGAATCTGAACATCACGCGCGAGAACCTCGAGTTTGCCGAGGTGCGTCGTTCGATCGGTACCGCGAGCCCCGGCGAAGTGTATCGCTGGGAGAGCCAAATCGCCGATAACCGCCAGGCCGTGATCAACGCGGTAACGATTCGTAGCCTGACCGAGATCGAGCTCAACCGTTTACTGAATCGCCCGCTGGAGGAACCTTTCTCCACGACGGAAACCGAGCTGACAGATCCGCAGCTGCTCACCAGCCAAGTGCGACTCGCGCCGTACATCTCCAATCAACGGAGCTTCCGCATTTTCCGTGGCTTCATGGCCATGGAAGCGTTGGAGGCGTCGCCCGAGCTGAAGGCGCTTAGCGCGCTGGCGGCCGCGCAGCGGCGCACGCTGAAGGCGGCGGATCGCTCCTTCTACATCCCGACCCTGGCGCTACAGGCATCGGTCGACGACGTGTTCTCGACGGACGGCGGGGGCACGGCCTCCCCCGGCTTCGACGATCTACGCTGGACCGTCGGCTTCTCTGTTGGCTATCCGCTGTTCACCGGAGGGGCGCGCTTCTCGGCTAGGGGCCAGGCGTCTGAGCAGCTGGCACAGATCGAGACCGAGCGGCAAGCGACTGCGCAACGCGTCGAGGGGCGGGTGCGCACCGCGGCGCATACCACGGGCGCGGCGCTTGCCAGCGTAGATCTCTCCCGTGAGGCGGCTGCCGCCGCGCGCAGCAATTTCGAATTGGTTCAGGACTCGTACAGTCGCGGCGTTGGATCGATCCTCAACTTGCTCGACGCACAGAACACGGCGCTGATCGCCGAACTCCGAGCATCGAACGCGATCTATGACTTCTTGATCGAGCTGATGAAGCTCGAGCGCGCCGCTGGCCGATTCGACTTCTTCGCTTCTGCCGAGAGCCGCGATGCGTTTTTCGATCGACTCGACGCTCACTACGCTCGGACGGAATCGCAGTCGGAACCGCGGTAAAGCCCGCGGCTGCTAGGGTGGTGACATCTTTCTTCATCGATAGATCATTTCCAGATCCAGCTCCACCTCCTCTCCGTTCAGCAGAAACTTTGCCTTCTCGAACGATGGTGCGCTGAGCTTCGGCTTGACGTTGTTGGAGAATCCGTATCCTTCCTTAGGCACGCCGAGGAACCCCTTGTCCATATCGCCGCTGCGATTCTCGTCATGCATCATGGCGATCGCGTATTCGCCAAACGGGAGGTTCTCGAACCGAACCGTCACATGGTCACCGTCGATTGTATCCACTATCCTTCGCTGTAGTATCGCGTCGCGATCGCGCGGGAATCCATCGGGGTGGTTGTATAAGCTCACCAACACCTGTCCCTGAGTGCTACGCAAAGGGCCGATGTTCACTACTATGGTCCCACTGTCGGGCGCCTGCGCGCTTGCCAGCCCCGCGGCTACCAGTGCGGCCGACAACAGGTTGGCCATGCTAACCTCCTGACTGAGTCTTAGAACCGCCAGGTCAGCGAGGCGACGGCGCCCTGCCGCGAGCCGCCAGCGTCCGCCTCGGCATGGAGGCTCCACCGCCTCGACATCGACCAGCTGAATCCGGCGAGGTAGTTCCACCGGTCCGAGTTGTTCGTATCCACAAAGTACTCGACCTTGACCTGTCCCTCATTCACCGGCAGATCGGTGTCGAGGGTGACTTCGCCGTGGATGAAGTTGTCCGCGTTGAGGTAGGCGACCCCGATGTAGACCGCCAGCGCACCCGCCCGCTCGGTGGGCACGCTCAGGCCGATCCGGGGCGATACATAGATACTCCTCACCCACCGCCCGGCCTCCAGGTCGGTCCAGGTAATGGTCATCGGCACATTAGTGAAGAAGTTCCAGACCCCCAGGGCCGGGTTCACACCTACGACGTAGTTCCACCCGGCGATAGGCGGGACCACTTCAAAGGAATACGTCTTGAAGCAGGCTTCCGCGGGTCGCAGACCTTCGCAGAGATCGCTCGCGCCGACATGCTCCAACAGGTCGGATCCGAGAAAGCTCATGGGTATCACAGTCTCGCCGTCCACTCGTCCGAAAAGGCCGTACGCGTTGAGGAAGGGAAGGAGCCACATATCAAACTTGGCTTGGAGGACCCAGGAAGTGGCCACAGTCCGGCCGAACTTCAGGAGGTCGGCCGGGAGTCTCTCACCGTCGTTGATGGCCACCTCGAGGTTGACCAGATCGACCTCCATCCGCTTCCAGGTGCCAAGGACTCCGAGGCCGAGCGGGAGCGGAAAACTGACGCCCCTCTCCACCAGCCGCTGACCAAAAATCGGCAGCAGGCGACCCCAGGTGCGCTCCGGTGTGTCCCGGAAACCCTGAGTGGCAGTCGGAATCACCTGCAGGGCAACCGCGACGTCGGGCTCGAGCATGATCCCCTCCTCGGGGTCCACCACCCAGGCGACCGACTTGATCAGCCAGCGGCCGTCGAAGCGTCCCAACTGGACTGTTTGCCCGCCCGCGTACTCCTCCACCTCTGCCCCTGGCCGTACGAGCCGATACCTGACGAAGCACTCTGTCACAGTCTGCAGCACCCAGCAATAGACGTCCTCCAAAACCATCTCGTGTCCAACGCCGCCGAAGTCACCCTCCCGAACCGCTTTCTCGAAATCGTCGAGAAACCGGCCCACGGGCATGACGGCCATCTCCACAAGGCTCGTGCCGAAGCCGACCACGGCGTCATCCGAGAAGTACGCGTCGAGCCGCTCACGATCGAGCGGACGGCTCGGATCAAAGGACAGCAAGCTGTAGGCGGCGCGGACGACGGCCTCCGGGTCGTCCTGTGCGGTCGCCGTCGGTGCCATGGACGATGAGACAACGACGATGACAAGGACAGTGCTCAGTGCGATCTTCATCGCTGAATGCTCCCTCGGCGGGGCTCTTAGACGTAGCAGGCCCATGCTTCCCTCCATGACGTTTCACATGGTGTTGGTTACGTGGGGTCCAGCCATTCCTGATTGTACTTTGAAAGATCAGTATTTCGTCGTCCTTCGTACATTCCACTAAAGTGGTATAGTCCTGGGGACGTTCCGGCAGGCCAACTTGGGCGAATTGGTCATCAGGCGCAACTCCGCTCTATCGCCACCAGCGCAATGCGAAGGTTGTTCCCCCCAGGTCTATGCCAATCGCCTGCGCGCAACGCGTCCTCTTTGCTCAGTAAACGCTCATGCGGATGCCTTCATCTTCTTGAAGGCATTGATCAGACCATTGGTCGATGAGTCGTGGGTAGTCACGGGTTGATCGTCGATCAATTCAGGAAGGATCTTCCTGGCCAGCTGTTTCCCCAGTTCGCCCCCCCCATTGATCGAAGCTGAAAATGTTCCAGACAACGCCCTGAACGAAGATCTTGTGTTCGTACATGGCGATCAAACTGCCAAGGGTTCTGGGAGTAAGCTGCTTGAACAAGATTGAATTCGAGGGATTGTTGCCCCGAAAGGTCCTATACGGGCAGAGCCTTGCGATTTCGGCCTCGGTCCTGCCCTCTTCCCTCAGGTCGCTCGTTACCTCGGCCTTTGTTTTCCCCTGGAGAAGTGCTTCGGTCTGCGCGAAGAAATTGGAGAGCAGGATCGTATGATGCTCTCCGATCGGGTTATGGCTGACTGCTGGAGCCAGAAAATCCGCAGGGATCAGTTTGGTTCCCTGATGGATCAGCTGATAGAACGAATGCTGCCCATTGGTGCCCGGCTCTCCCCATACAATCGGTCCTGTTTGATGCGCTATTTCTTCGCCACTGCGATCGGTTGACTTGCCGTTGCTCTCCATATTGCCCTGCTGAAAGTAGGCGGGAAAGCGGTGCATATATTGGTCATAGGGGAGAATCGCTTCTGTCTGGGCGCCGAAGAAGTTCGTGTACCAGATGCCAATCAGGGCCAGGGTGACTGGAATATTGCGGTCCAGCGGTGTGTCCCGAAAATGGCGATCTATAGCGTAGGCACCTTCGAGAAGGGCGGAGAAATTCTCGAATCCTAAGTAACACGCAATAGACAATCCAATCGCCGACCAGAGCGAATACCTGCCCCCGACCCAGTCCCAGAACACGAACATGTTGTCGGTGGCGATGCCGAATTCCTGCACCTGTTGGGAGTTCGTCGAGACGGCGACAAAATGCCGGGCAACGTGGCCCTGATCCTTTGCCCCGGCCAAAAACCACTCTCTGGCGCTGAACGCATTGGTCATCGTCTCCTGGGTGGTAAATGTTTTCGAGGCGATGATGAAGAGAGTGGTCTCTTGATTCAATGCACTAAGGGTCTCGGTAAGATCAGTCCCATCCACGTTCGAAACGAAATGGGCCGCAACGCCGTTCTTGTGATAAGGCTTTAACGCTTCGGTGACCATCACCGGTCCCAGGTCCGAGCCGCCGATTCCGATATTCACGATATCCGTGATCTTTTTCCCTGAATATCCCGTCCAGTCTCCGGAGATGACGCGTTCAGAAAACGATCGCATTTTCCCTAGAACCGCGTTTACTTCCGGCATCACATCTTTGCCGTCAACAAAAACAGGCAAAGGCCCTCTGTTTCTCAGCGCGGTATGGAGCACTGCCCTGTTTTCAGTTTCGTTGATCTTCTCTCCGGTGAACATCGCTTCGATAGCTTCCCCAACACCCGAGTCTGCAGCCAGTTGAACAAGAAGACGCAATGTTTCCTCGGTGATTCTATTCTTGGAGAAATCCACCAAGATATCGTCGAAGCTGAGCGAGAACTTCTCAAAGCGATCCGGGTCGTCTGCAAAAAGGTCTCGCATCTGCAGGCTGGCGATCTTTTCAAAGTGACGACTGAGTTCCTGCCAACTTCCTGTTTGTGTTGGATTGCGCTTGTTCAGCATGGCTGGCCATCCATACTATCCGTTGTCCACGGCTGCCATGTGGTCGATCAGATCAACCACTTTGCAGGAATAGCCCCACTCATTGTCATACCAGGCAATGAGCTTCACAAAGTTGTTATTGAGCGGAATCCCAGCTGATGCGTCAAACACCGACGTGCACGCCTCACCAATGAAATCCGTGGAGACAACAGCGTCCTCGGTGTAGCCAAGAATCCCCTTTAACGGGCCCTCTGAAGCAGCTCTCATCTCGGCCTTGATCTCTTCGTAAGTGGCTGCCTTAGACAAGCGACAGGTCAAATCGACAACTGACACGTTCGCGGTCGGAACACGAAAGGCCATTCCCGTGAGCTTGCCGTTAAGCTCTGGAATAACCTTGCCCACTGCCTTCGCCGCGCCGGTGCTTGCGGGGATGATGTTGAAGCTTGCCCCGCGGCCGCTCCGCCAGTCTTTCTTAGACGGTGCGTCAACGGTCTTCTGTGTGGCTGTCATAGAATGCACGGTGGTCATCAAGCCTTCAGCGATACCGAATCTGTCGTGTACGGCCTTGGCCAGCGGCGCAAGACAGTTCGTCGTGCAGGAGGCGTTAGAGACGACCGTCATGTCGCTCGAGTACTTCTCCTGGTTCACTCCCATCACGAACATGGGTGCATCTTTGGAAGGAGCACTAACCACGACCTTCTTTGCCCCACCCTCAAAATGCGCAGATGCCGGCTCAATGTCCTTAAACACACCCGTTGACTCACAGATATACTCGGCGCCGCAATCACGCCACGGGATCTCCGCCGGATCCATGCAGGCGAATACTGATATCGTCTGCATATCGACAACAAGCTTGCCGTCGCTGAGCTCAATCTCTCCTTGGAAACGTCCGTGGATGCTGTCATACTTGAGCATGTAGAGCATGTAATCCAGGTCGATGAACGGATCGTTGATTCCCACCACCTGAACCCGCGGATTCTCGAGCGCGGCTCGCATGACCAAACGCCCGATCCTACCAAACCCATTGATTCCGACTTTCGTAGCCATGAGCAGGCTCCTCCTCGTTAGTTTTTTCTAACAATCAGACTCTACCATCACGCTCCGAACTTGCCGAGACGTCCGGCATTGGCCATGGCCAATAGCATCATATATTTCGCCTCGAACTGCCCGAGCCCACCTACGACGGCCTGGCTCTCGCCAAAGGAGGTGTTGGCATCAGGTCGACAATGCTCCGACACCAGAAGCGTCGGCACCGGATGCCAGCTGTGACTCTTCAAGGCACACGGCGTGCTGTGATCCCCGGTTACAAGCAGCACCGTGGGGTTCAGCCTGGTGATCCGTGGGACGATCGCGTCCAATTCTTCGATCCGCTTTACCTTGGCCTCAAAGTCCCCATCTTCGGCAGTTGAGTCAGTGTACTTGAAATGAACAAAGAAGAAGTCATAGTCATTCCATGCTTCTTCCAACACATCCATCTGCTCGGAGAGCGTCGTAGCGGCGCCGACGACATCCATCCCCACCAGAGAAGCCAATCCCTTATACATCGGGTACACGGCAATTGCCGCAGCCCGCAGCCCGAACACTTCTTCAAAGCGAGGGATGTCCGGCAAACAGGCGAAACCGCGCAGCGTAAGTCCGTTTGCTTTCGGCTCATCCTTGAGCATCTCCCGTGCCTGCCCGATGAACTCCTTGACCAGACCGGCTGTCTTATTGCTTGCGCCATCTTCTCCCGCCGGCTCCAAAGGTGGAACACCCGTTGCCTGGGGATCGGTATCCGGCAAGTTTCCTCCCAGACCTTCACCTCGGAGGATCAGCACGAATCGATGTTCTTTCACCGGTTCCACAAAGAGTTGGACACCGGGAATAGCGATGTCTCGTAGTCTTTCTGCCAGCGGCGCACTTTCTTCCGTGGGGATGCGTCCAGCACGTCGATCGCTGATGTTTCCATCGGCATCGATCGTGCACCAATTACCGCGCGCAGCTACATCTTGCGGTGTAAGTTTGAAGCCGATACCTACCGATTCGAGGGCTCCGCGACCGATCACGTTTTCAACAGGGTCATAACCAAACAGCCCCAGGTGACCCGGCCCGCTCCCAGGTGTAATTCCCGGGGCAATGGGGTGGGAAAGACCCTGTACTCCGTGGACCGCAAGGGCATCCAGGTTAGGAGTCTTTGCAGATTCCAACTCCGTTTTTCCGCCAGGTTTGATCGGCAATCCTCCCAAACCGTCGGCTACGAGCATGACGATCTTCGAACCATTCTTTTCGTGCAGCTGTCGAGTAAGGTCGTGAGTATTCATGGCACTCGTCCTGGCAGGAAATGGCCTACCGACATAGCTGAAAAGCGCATAGCTACCCTGCGGGGTCCGCCGCCGGACAGCACGGAGGAGCTCCTTCAGTAGGATCGACTGTATCAAGATGTCGCCTTTGTCTCTGTAGCGGCATACCACCAAAGTGGAATAGCCGCCGGATCACCGGGAGCGTATTTCGGTGGGTGGAATGCTTTCTTATATCCGTAAGGAGAGCACGATGAGTTCGAAGATCAAATCGCTCCATGGCCTTCAGGTGTTGGACTCGAGGGGAAATCCAACCGTGGCGGTGAGAGCTGAATTGGAAAGCGGCGCTCTGGCGATGGCCAGTGTTCCGTCAGGTGCTTCAACTGGTGAGTTTGAGGCAATTGAACTCCGAGACGGCGACAAGAATGTCTATCGGGGAAAGGGCGTGTTGAAGGCGGTGGGCAACGTGAACGGTCCGATCCGCCAGCGGCTGACAGGAATGGATGCGTCGGATCAGGCAGAGATCGACCGAGCGCTTCTCGACCTGGATGGAACACCGAATAAGCAGGTATTAGGAGCCAATGCCATTCTTGGCGTGAGCCTGGCAGTAGCAAAGGCGGCTGCAGCAGATGCGTCGGCAGAACTCTTTGAATATCTCGGTGGCGACGAAGCAGTACTACTCCCGGTTCCCATGGTCAATGTGATCAACGGCGGAGCCCATGCCGACAACAGTCTGGATATCCAGGAGTTCATGATCGTACCCCACGGTGCGCCGACGTTTTCCGAGGCCGTGCGCATGGCTGCCGAGACCTTCCATACGCTCGGGGCTCTCCTTCGTGATGGTGGGTATGATACCGGCGTGGGTGACGAAGGCGGCTATGCTCCACGCTTAGAATCGATGGACCTGGCTTTTGATTTTCTCCTTCGCGCCATAGAACAGGCCGGCTATGAACCCGGCGAGGACATCTCGCTCGCTCTGGATGTAGCGGCGAGTGAATTCGTTGAAAAGGACGGGAGTGGACAACGCCAGTACGTCTTCACAAAGTCGAAATCACCGACCCGAAATGCTGCGCAGATGACCGAGATGTATGAAGACTGGCTAGATCTCTATCCCATCGTGAGCATCGAGGACGGTCTGGACGAGCAAGACTGGGAAGGCTGGAAGCCTCTGACCAGTGCGTTGGGATCCAAAGTTCAGCTTGTTGGAGACGATCTGTTCGTAACCAATACCGAAAGGATCAAGCGCGGTATCGACGAGGGGATCGCCAACTCTGTGCTGATTAAGCTCAATCAGATCGGTTCTCTAACAGAGACACTCTCGGCAATCCAAATGGCACTCGGTGCGAACTATACCAATGTCATCTCGCACCGATCAGGAGAGACAGCAGATGCAACGATCGCCGATCTCTCGGTAGCCACCAACGCTGGGCAGATAAAGACAGGCTCCATGTCCCGCGGCGAACGCCTTGCGAAGTACAATCGGCTGCTTTGGATCGAAGACGCGCTGGGGAGTAGAGCGGATTACCGAAGTCCGTTCTAGCTCTTGGACAGAGAAGGGGTCGGAGGCGACCCCATCTCAGGTCAACCCAGGCGAGCTGCGAGGCTAGTCCGGCTCCTCCCAACGGGGTTGGCCGGTCGCAGCGAGGACCGCGTTCCACAAATTGCTGTCCAGTGCCATCCGCTTCTTCTGTGAGACGACGGCTTGAATCGGCACGTGGGTCATCCTATTGGCCCAAAACCCAATGACGAGGTCCGTCTTACCCGCCATCGCGGCGTGAGCCGCACTGCGGGCCATCTGGTCTGAGAGATAACGGTCCCAGGCGTTGGCCGGCACGCTGCGAATCGCGTAGCTGGGGTCGATGTAGCGGACATAAAACGGAACATCCTGCGCGGCGAGATGTTGTTTGATCCGTTCGGTGAGGTAACGGCCGATATCGGCATATAATACATTGCCCGAAGGGTCGCGGGCCGATTCATCACGTTCGAGCAAGTGTTGTCCGGCGCCTTCAGAGACAACGATGACGGCATGCTTGCGCTCGTGTAGCCTCCGTTCCAGAGTGGCCAGGAGGCCGCGTTCGCCTTCCAGCGGAAACGGAATTTCCGGAACGAGGACAAAGTTCGCTTCCTGACTGACGACCGCCGCTGCCGCGGCAATGTAGCCCGCGTCACGCCCCATCACTTTGACCACGCCAATGCCATTCTGCACACCGCGGGCTTCGACGTGCGCACCACGGATGACATCAGCGGCTTGCTCGAGGGCCGTGACGTAACCAAAACTCGTTTCGACAAAGGCAATATCATTGTCGATCGTTTTAGGGATGCCGACGATCGCTTTGCGGAGACCCCGCTTGGCCACCTCCTGGCAAAGGGCCTCGGCGCCGCGCTGTGTCCCATCGCCGCCCACCGTAAAGAGGATGTCGATGCCGTGCGACTCGAGGAAATCGGCCATCACCGCGGGCTGCTGTGGGCCCCGCGAGCTGCCCAGCGCTGTGCCGCCGAGGTGATTGATTTCTTCGACCCAGGACGGGGTCAGCTCAATCGGCTCCAGTCCGGAATCGGGATTGAGACCGAGGTAGCCATTACGAATGCCAAGGACGCGCCCTACCCCATAGTTGTGCCGCAGTTCGAGATAGGCCGTGCGGATGACGTTGTTGAGGCCCGGCGAAAGTCCTCCGCAGGTGACGATCGCTGCAGACGTCTTCGCGGGGTCGAAGAAGACCTGGTCACGTGGGCCGGCACGTTCGAAAAGCAGTGGCTGAGGGATCGCGCCGGCGACGTCAACTTCGGTGTTGTAAACCACGCGCGCCGTATCCGTAACAAACTTGGCCATGCCCTTGCGTTTCAACGGTGAAGGGAACTGACAGGGGCCGAGATTGGCGACCTTGAGTGCGTCTTGTTTGACCATCGTGGACTCCGGGGCAAAATTCAGCGAAAGAAAGACCACCGACTCTAAGTACTGCGACAAGGCCCCGGAGGATATACCACTAAGGTGGAATGGTCCCCCTTCTGTCTCAGGGTGTATTTCCCTACCATGATCCCAGCTTTATCCTACCGGGACGAGGTGTGGTCAACCCCCGGGGACGAGTGCCATGACTACTCACGAGCTTATGGTATCGTTCCCTGTTTCGCTACGGAGGAAGCCAGATGGGCCAGCTCAGCGACCGGGTGACGCACGCGCAGTTCGACGCGGTGCTCTTTGACCTGGATGGTGTGATCACGATGACCGCCAAGGTCCATGCCAAATGTTGGCAGCAGATGTTCGACGAATTTCTCGCCAAGCGTGCAAAGGAACGGGGTGAGCCGTTCCAACCGTTTGACAGCGACCGCGACTATCGCCTCTATGTCGACGGCAAGCCGCGGGCCGATGGGGTGCGCTCGTTTCTCGCCTCCCGCGGTATCACGCTTGCTGAAGGCACGGTCGATGCGCCGCCGGATAGCGACACCGTCTACGGGCTCGGCAACCGCAAGAACGCACTGATCCATCAGGTCCTCCAGTCTGACGGCGTCGAGGTCTTCCAGGGGACCCTCGACTGGATTTCCTATCTCCATCAGGTCGGCATTAGAACGGCTGTGGTCTCGTCGAGCAAGAACTGCGAAGCCATTTTGCGCGTTGCAGGGATTTCAGACCTTTTCGAAGTGCGAGTGGATGGACTTACTGCCGGCGAGCGACGCCTGCCCGGTAAGCCCGCGCCGGACACGTTCCTCGAAGCCGCCCGGGAGCTGGAGGTGACGGCGCAACGGTCGGTGGTGGTCGAGGATGCGATCGCCGGCGTGCAGGCCGGTCGCGCCGGCGCGTTCGGTCTGGTCATCGGCGTCGACCGCCACGGGGATGCCGACCAGCTGAAAGAGCATCGAGCGCGTCGATTTCCCGGAATATGTTTACCCTGCCGATGAATGGCGGTTCGTGGAGACGCGGTTCTATCCCCGCTTCTTATCGGCGACCGAGACGATTTTCGCCTTGGCCAACGGGTATTTGGGCATCCGCGGGACATTCGAAGAAAGTGTCCCCGTGGCAAACGGGGGAACGTTCGTCAACGGCTTTTATGAATCATGGCCCATTTCGTATGCGGAAAACGCATTTGGCTTTGCCCGCACGGGTCAAACGATCGTCAATGTGCCAGATGCCACGGTGATCAAGCTTTACGTCGACGATGAGCCGTTTACGTTGTCGACCGCCAAGCTGCTCGAGTTCGAACGGGCCCTGAACATGAAGGAGGGGACACTGGACCGCACGCTGGTCTGGGAAACCCCCTCGGGCAAACAGATTCAGATCAACTCGCGCCGGCTGGTCTCGTTTGAGCATCGTCACCTCGGTGCCATTTCGTACGAAGTGACTGTGCTCAATGACGACGCACACATCTTCATTTCGTCGAAATTGAAGGCGGTGCAAGCGGCGGAAGGGCAGGGAGATGACCCGCGCAAGTCGCGCGCGTTCACCCACCAGGTGCTTGTGCCCCAGATGCAGCGGCATGGCGACCGACGCATCGTGCTGGGGTTCAACACCGCGAGCAGCCAGATGACGCTAGGCTGCGGCATCGACCATCAGATCGAGACGCAGTGTCGGTTCACGTCCGACCTCGAGTTGAAAGAAGACCGGGGCAAGGTCGTGTTCTCGGTCGACGCAAAAGCAGGCCTGCCTATCAACATCACCAAGGTCTTTGCCTACCATACCTCACGCCGTCCGGCGGTCAGCGAACTTTGCGACCGCACTGAACGGACGATGGCGCGGGCGTTGGAGAGTGGGTTTGACGCGCTGCTCGCGAGCCAACGCAGCTTCCTCGACGACTTCTGGCAACGGAGCGATGTGGTTGTGCGCGGCGATGAGTGGGTGCAACAGGCGATCCGGTTCAACATATACGAGCTCTGTCAAGCCACGGCGCGGGCAGAGGGGGTGGGCGTCCCCGCCAAGGGGCTCACCGGGCAGGGTTACGAGGGCCACTACTTCTGGGACACCGAAATCTACGTTTTGCCGTTCCTCATCTACACCACGCCTCGCGTCGCCAAGAACCTGATCCAATTCCGCCATAGCTATCTGGACAAGGCGCGCGAGCGGGCGGCGCAGGTCAACCAGCAAGGGGCCCTTTTCCCGTGGCGCACGATCAACGGCGAGGAAGCATCGGCGTACTATGCGGCCGGGACGGCCCAATACCATATCAACGCGGACGTCGTCTACGCGCTGCGCAAGTATGTACTGGCGACGGGCGACGACGAATTCCTGTTCGATACCGGTGTCGAAATATTGGTCGAAACCGCCCGCTTGTGGCGCGACCTAGGCTTTTTCTCTGGACGTCGGGGCGGGAAGTTCTGCATCCAAGGGGTGACCGGCCCTGACGAATACAACACGGTGGTGAACAACAACACCTTCACCAACCTGATGGCCCGGGAGAATCTCTGGTACGCAGCGTCGACCATCCGGCGGCTCAAGGAAGAACGGCCCGAGCGCTACGCCGCCGTTACAGACGAATTGGGTTTGGAACCAGACGAGGTAGACGATTGGCAGCGCGCTGCAGACCAAATGTATGTCCCGTTTGACGACGAGCTGGGGATCCACCTCCAGGACGACGATTTTCTCGACCGCAAGGATTGGGATTTCGCGGGCACGCCGGCGGAGAAGTACCCCTTGCTTCTCCACTATCACCCGCTGGTCATCTATCGCCACAAGCTGATCAAGCAAGCCGATGTCATCCTGGCGATGTTCCTGCTCGGTGATGAGTTCACGCCGGAGCAAAAGAAGCGGAAC